>CAZKEK010000045.1:1860-7541 GCA_964551805.1 uncultured Candidatus Peribacteria bacterium | reverse complement strand
TTGAGGATATAATTTCTAGAATTTAAAAAATCTGAATATATTCCTTGGGTGATATCTTGTTCACAGATTACTCCTTGATGTTCGATACCATCGATCCAATTTGTATAAATAAGCTTCGATCACATAAATTCCATATTGGTTTTGTCGGCAGCATCTACTACCATTTTTCTAAATCATTCTAGTGGCATAGAAAAAATGACTGATCATCCCATAATAGTACTATCGTTTGGACACATTGAAATATATTGTTGTGGTCCATGAAAATTTTCTAAAAATGTTTTGATAAATTTCAAAAAATTTGTTGAGCTGTTTCTTGTAACGCAATCGCCTTGTCTAAATTTTCTGAGTGCATCAAGAAACTGTAACATGTGGCTTTCTTCATATGCTTCAGAGTAAATTTTTGACATAAAATAGAGTATTTTGAGACTTAATATCCCCATAAGCTTTCCGTAGGTAGCATCAAATTCATCTACTTCTGGAGCTATAAGTTGTTTGTAAAACTTAGGAACTCTATTGGGATGAAGATTGCTAAAATGATCTCCCAAAAGTTTTTTGAAATCAGATTTTATTGTTTTTGTACTGTTTTGATTGGTTTTGTAATTGTTTCCAGCAATTTGCTCTAATAATACGGGTTTCCCTGAATATACGATACCATAATCAATAGGAAGATAGGGATTTTCCCTTAATCCTTTGAATAAGTTGTTGAGTCTAAATCCATAATATCTACTTACCATATCACTTTCCGATACTAATGATTTGTCGAAATCTTCTGAAAATGATACAATTGGATAGGGAGAATCAAAAAATGATGCCATTTTGGTTCAAGATCCAACCATACCGTAAATAAATTTGTCGAAATGAAATGCCTCACTAAATATTTTGTGTGCGTCTCATTGAGGATTCATAAGCAATTCATTGATATTTTGTGTTCTTATCGTTGGAAGGTTTTTGATAGATATAGTATTTCCTATAGAATGGATCACTACCGAAAGAAGTAAAGCAAATACCGAACCGAATCACAATCCAGCCCCCCTTGGGAGTTCAGAAAGAATATTTATTTCTATTCCCTCATCTCCATGAAGCAATTTTGCATATTTTTTTTCTAATTCTTTTTCCACATCACCAATATATGGAGCATATTCTAGCGCGTTGGTTTCTATAAACTGGTGTTCATTCATATCAAGATGATACACTTTGTTGATGCTTATTTTTTTGCTTGTGTTTTTGCTGTATCCTATATAAATACGAAGAGGTATCTTCTGTTTGATACTTACTCCAGCGTAATTATTTAATATATCGCCAGATCGATTGATAACAAAAGGCGCAGAAATTACCGTTTGATTTTCAAGAAAAAATTTTTCGTAGGTTTGTACATACGTTTTCTTGAGGTTTTTCGAGTTCATTGGATGGTTTAAAATGAAAAGTAAAAAAATACTTTTATATCATTTTTATATATTTATGTTGTATTTTATATTCTTTTATAAATAAAAGTCAATAAGAAAAAAATAGTAAGTTTGGTTGCTTACTATTCAAATTTTGTTAGTTCCTGGCGATAGATTATTGTTTTTAGTCATTCCCTGGCGCTAAAGCACCAGGTTAATTACATCTGAGAGATGATTCGTTTGATTACTTCTGGCATATTATCTTTGGTTACAGGACCTTCATATTTTTGTAAAGTACTTTTGATCTGCTCTGCTCCATAGCCAAACCCCTTGAGTGAAGTAACAATATTTTTGTATAATTTTTGATCGATATCCATTTTTTGCATATCTTCCACTTCAAATGTTCCTCTCAACTGAAGCAAGATTTTTTTTGCTGATTTTGGCCCGATACCTGGGATTGCTTGAAAAAATTTTACATCGAGGGTTTTGAGTGCGTGTTGTAAACTTTCTTTTGGCAACTGAGAGATCTGAAATGCTGTTTTGGGACCTACTCCATTGATTTTTAGCAATCATTCAAAGACTATTTTTTGTTCAATACTATCAAAACAATAATAAAATACCGTTTTTTTATTGTCATCAAGATAAGGATACAAAAAAAACTCTCCCTGATTCTGATTTCCAAGATAGTGAACTTGGATTCCTAGCATATCATTGGCAAGTATGGTCTCGCCTGCTATATGACGTATTTTTCCTATAAAATAATGAAACATCTTTTTAAAAAAATGATAAATGGTATATTAGAAATGATAAATTAGCTGTTTTAGACCCAATCCTCTATACCCCTAATCTTCTAATTTTCTAATGTAGTTTGTATAGTTATTTAGTGGGTGTTGTCAATTAGTTTTTGTATTGTTTTGTGTTGATATTAGGTATTAAATTAGTATTCTAGGTGTGTCATTGAAATAGTCGGTGGCTGTTTTTTGTTTGTTGTAAGCGAAAATCCTATATACAAAAAGAACCATATCTTGGGTAAGATACAGTTCCTATTGTCGCTCTATTATAAGCGTATGGCTCACTACACATCTATATTATATACTTTTTTATATAAATGTCAAATATTCTAAGTATAATATATTAATATGTCTATATTATCAGGAAGTACCTAGCTTTTATTTTCTATATATATTTTCTATGCAAAGACTTCAAAAGCAATTATGGGATAGTTTTCAAGATGATATTACAGAACTCAGTTTACCACTCCAAACACTCTTACTCAATGGAGTAAATAATGGAGTAATAAACGAAGAAGACGTCATATCTGATGTTGATGATATGGATCTTAGTATAAAAATGTTGGAAAAATTTTATGAATTGGCAGATAAATTAAGCGTAAAAATCATTACTATCGAAGAAATATTGGAAAAAGAAGCAAAAGAAGCGAATAAAGAGACAAAACTTGGTAAAGTAGAATTGTATGATACCAAAAAAAACACCAACCAAACTCAGCATAAAGACTTTATTAAACTTTATTTCAATGAAATATCAAAGATTCCTCTTTTAAATTCAGAAGAAGAAAGAGATATTTCTAGACGTGTAAAAAAGGGTGATGATGAAGCAAAAAAGAGATTGATTGAATCCAATCTAAGATTGGTGATTAGTATTGCAAAAAGATTTTTTGGATCAAGATTGAGCTTTTCTGATCTTATCCAAGAAGGAAATATCTGATTGATCAAAGCTATAGAAAAATTTGATCCTGAAAAAGAATTTAAATTTTCTACCTATGCAACGCGATGGATTAAACAAAGTATTACCAAAGCTATTGCTGATATGACGAAGCATGTAAGAATTCCTGTACATCTTATCGATGAAATCAATTCCTACAACAAAACATACCAACTCCTCTTCCAAAAACTTTGAAGAGAACCAACATCCAAAGAAATATGACAAAAGCTTGGATTTCCTATCAAAAAAATTAAAAAACTAGAAGAAGTTATCTTTGGAAATGTTTCCTTGGATAGAGAGGTAGGAGATGAATGAAGAGATACGCTTGCTGATCTTATTGAGGACGGAAACACGCTCAGACCAGATCAATTTGCAGAAAAAAATGCATTAAGAAGCAATCTTGATATGATTCTTGGAATGCTCGATGATAGAGAAGCAAAAATTGTAAAAATGAGATATGGAATTGATGGGCCAAGATATACGCTAGAACAAGTTGGAGAAGAATTTAATGTAACAAGAGAAAGAGTAAGGCAAATCGAGCAAAAAGTTATCCAAAAACTCAAAGAACATGCTTGATTACAAAAAATACTTGGAATTGAAGATGATATCGCTAAGCTTGAAGCTAACGAAGGAAAGAAAAAAAGAAAAGGAAGAAAAACCAAAGAAACTAATGATGACGATGAAAAAGATGATTATATGAGTAGATTTGATGATGATGATTATATTGATGACTAAATAATGATAAATATTGGTATCCATACGTATAGACTATTGTAATCTAAACTATAGTTCATAGTAAAAGACAGATTACGTTGCTATTTTAATTAATTAACTATTAAAGGGAATGGGAGATTTAAGCTCAAAAGACTATGATGCCTCACACATTAAGGTATTGGAGTGACTTGAACCAGTAAGACAAAGACCAGGTATGTATATCTGATCTACTGATGCAAAAGGACTTCACCATCTTGTACAAGAAATTGTAGACAATGGTGTAGATGAAGCATTAGCTGGGTATTGTAACACGATTACTACGTGTCTCAATGAAGATTGATCTGTCACTGTTCATGATAATGGAAGAGGTATTCCTGTAGATAAACATGAAAAAACATGAAAATCAGCATTAGAAACAGTTTTTACTGTTTTGCATGCAGGAGGAAAATTTGATAAATGAGCATATAAAATTTCATGAGGACTTCATGGAGTAGGAGCTTCTGTAGTAAATGCATTGAGCGAATGGCTAGAGGTTACTGTTTACAAAAATGGTAAAAAATATTTTCAGAGATTCCAAAGAGGAATACCAGATGGAGATCTTCAAGAATTGTGAGAAACCGACAAAGTAGGAACAACCGTCAAATTTAAACCAGATGCTACAATATTTGAAACCGTAGAGTTTTCTCAAGCTATTGAGATTGCTAGAATGAAACAATCTGCATATCTTTCACCTGGAATCACCTTTAATTTTGTAAATAAATTTAATAATTTTAAGCAAAGATTCTATTTTGAATGAGGAATCAAAACGTGGTTAAAAAACCTTGTATGAACACAGCAAGCACTTTCTTCTCAACATTACTTCAAAACTGAAGGAAAAGATTGTTTAGCTGAAATAGCGTTTGAATTTGTAAATACACCCAATGACCACATCATCTCTTTCGTAAATAATATTCCTACCACTGATGGAGGAAGTCATGTCCTTGGTTTCAAATCAGCATTGTTGAATATTATCAATGAGATAGGAAAAGAAAAAGATAAAATCAATAAAAAAATCTGAGAATTTCAATATTCGGATGTTACTGATGGGTTGTATGCTATCGTTACCGTTAAGATTCCAGAACCTCAATTTGAAGGACAGACAAAAGGAAAACTTGGAAATAGTTATGTAAGACCTGTTGTAGAACAACTCGTGTATGACTATCTCAAAGACTACTTTGTAAATAACGAGCATGAATTTGATAGAATATTTGAAAAAGTAGAATTGGCTGCTAGAGCAAGATTAGCTGCTAAATTTGCAAAAGAAACTGTTCTTAGAAAAAATATATTGGCATGAGGAGTACTTCCTGGAAAACTTGCAGATTGTGCAAGAAAAAACAAAGAAGGTACTGAAATGTATATTGTCGAGGGAGATTCTGCGTGAGGTAGTGCAAAACAATGACGTGATAGTAATTTCCAAGCAATACTTCCTTTGAGAGGTAAAATTTTGAATACAGAACAAGCAGTTATTCAAAAAATCATGGCAAACAATGAAGTAAAAGCATTGATAACGGCTATAGGTACTTGAGTAAAAGACAACTTTGATATCGAAGCATTGAGATACGACAAAATCATCATCATGACCGATGCCGACGTGGATGGTTCACATATTAGAACATTGTTACTGACGTTCTTCTTTAGATTTATGAGACCACTCATTGAACATGGTCATGTCTACGCTGCATGTCCTCCTATTTACAAATTTGCTCAAGGGAAAAAAGAAAAATATGTCTATGATGAAGATCATACTCCTGATATGTATGGATTTGATAAAGATAAAACAGAAGTACAAAGATATAAAGGTCTTGGAGAAATGAATCCTGAACA
>CAZKEK010000045.1:0-1850 GCA_964551805.1 uncultured Candidatus Peribacteria bacterium | reverse complement strand
GAAGAAACTGATAGATTATTCAGGATTCTTATGGGTGAAGACGTACAAACAAGAAAACACTTTATCCTGACTCATGCAAAGAGCGTAAAAGAATTGGATATTTAAAAACTAGTGAAAAACTAAAAGTGAAAAACTAAAAGTGAAAAACTAATAACGTATGAATTACTTTTTTATAAACCATTAATCTATCGTAGAATATATTACAATGATTCCTATATTTTTCGCTATTTATTATTCACTTTTCACTAAAAAAAACATCTGGAAACAGGTGTTTTTTTGTATTGACTTTTATTTTTAAATATATCTTACCCTTAAGGTAAGATATTATCTTTATTTCTTTCTCTTATTTTATGAAAGATCCAAATGTACCAAAAGACACAACTCCCATGCCCAGTCAAACTCCCCTATTAGCTGAAGATATATATGATTTTATGACTCTTGACTACAAAAACATTCTACAAAGTTGGAATTACATAAAAGATCATTCTTCACTAAAACAACTGGATAGTTTACCAGAATTACAGGATTTACATATAGAAGGTATTGAACCTTATTCTCATACCATTTTTATTAAAGCATCTACTGATTTTGACCAAGACCTCATTTCTCTCTTATTATCCGCATGATTTTCTGATGAAAATATTAGAACAATATCACAAAAATGAATAGAAATATTACTCTATAAATGATCACTTCAACTCTATATCGAGCAACCAAAAGAAGAACTTCAAGAAAATTTACAAACATTAGCTCAACGATTATCATTGAATACTGAACATTGGATGTATTTACTCATTTTGACGGAAATTTGTATGAACTTCTTTTGAAATATTGATTTGATGAAGATAGTTTAACACAATTAGAAAACTGAATACGAATAAAATCAAAATGACCAGGTCTTAGACTAATAAGTATCACACAAAAATAATTAAATTTTTTTAACCATATAACTTCCTTCTAACTTATATCAAAGCTTTCTGTAATACGCTCTCACACCAATACCAGAGATAACAGAGAGCTTTTTGTAATTGTGCGAATATGCAATTTGTTCTGCTAGTTCCATTAATTGTTTTCAAAACCCTTTATGCTGGGATTTTCAATTTTTCAATGTTGCTGTTTTCTTATCTTTTAATCCTTCCATCTGTCCGTAGACGTGAAGTTCTCTAATCATAGCTGTTTGTTTCCCTAATCACGGAAGAGTAATTGTATCTTTTTCATTAGGCAACAAAAGTCTTGTAAATCCATATATATATCCTAGTTGATCTTCGCAACTGATAAAATATTCTACTCCCCCACTACTCAAATATTTTCTAATTATTATATTTATTCATTCACTTTTCACTGTTCACTTTTCACTGTTCACTATTTTATGTCTGATTTCTCTACTTCTGGTATCCAATGAAACAAAATTTCTGAATGATGTCACGTCAGGATGTTTCCCAATGATATATGTTTGGATTTCGTTGGGGTTTGTGTCGACTTTTTCTAGTTCATCTTTGAGTGCTTTTTGTGGAGACGTAAACAAACTATATTTTCCATACAATCTTTCATAAAACTTTTTTCGTATTCCTAAATTTTTTGCGTCTGGTGTAAATGCCGCTTTTTGTTCTTTGGATAATTGATTGTGCATAAGTTGTGAAAGGTTGGTGATTATACTTCAAGCAACAATTTCCGTAGCAGGAATATCACGAATTAAACGCTTAATCCTTGTATACGGAGGAATAACTTCCAAAAAGGTCTGCCTAATTAATTTTTGAATATCTTTGGTTTCAAGCGGTCTGTATTTTCCCGCTTGATAGAGTCTACAAAGTTCCGTATTGGGAATGACGGATGTAGGCTAAAATTTGATT
>CAZKEK010000044.1:0-7625 GCA_964551805.1 uncultured Candidatus Peribacteria bacterium | reverse complement strand
GTTCTCTACTAATCTTTTCCCCTATTTTAGCCACACATTTTCTTCTATTATGCCTCTTTTTAAGATAATAAATAATATCTTTTCCCGAAATTGATTTTGTACATTCTGCCTCTCTATCAGTTCAAACAAACTTACAACAAGGAATACTATCAATTCAATTAAATCTATAACATGTAGGCTCACATGGGACACCACAAGGATAATTATATTTTCTAATACTAAATGAATGAATATTATCTACAGGAGGTTCAGTAATATATCAACTAACGGTATGAAAAGAGATATTATATTTATTTAACAGATGTCCAAGTCGCATAATACCTCAATTAGCAGATATATTTATCTGTGAATCGAATAGAATATTCATAGTTTCGAAAAAACTAGTCTTTCAAAACAAATTGACAACACGATCATGTTTATAAGGTTTTAGATCATCAAATAGCCATTCTTCCCTTTTTCATCAGACAAGTATTATATACAATCATTTTTCTTCTAAAAAAGATATAATTTTGTTTCGTTCAGTAGCACTTATACTTCTTTCAAATATACTAGGAAAAATAGTAACAAATTTTCCGTGAATTCAATATTTTTCAATATAAGATATATCATTAGAGATTTTAAGAGATTTCCTAAAATCAAAGAGACTTTTAACTGCATTATCTTTAAGCAGTCATTGAACTAATCAATGATAATGGTGATTATCATTAATATCTTTAAAACAAATTATTTGTTTTTTTCACAACAATTTAGCCCAAAGGACAGAAGAAGTAGTTTTCGTAGGAACATATACCCCATCAAATTTCCATAAATTTTTTAATACAAAAAACAATAATTGCAATTTATTGTAAGGAACAAACAATATGTCATCAATAAGATTATTTTCACGAAAAAAATCTAAGATATCATCAGAAGTATAAAAAAATGTCGTTCAAAAATATCTAGGATGGTATCTTAATAACGTCACATGTTTTCATTCGTTTTTTAATTTAAGAAGGAAAGGTATAGAAAGTATATTATCTCAGAGACCCATAGCAGAAATATACAATATTTTTTGTTGTTTCATTTATTAATAGTTTTAATAAAAATCAGCTAACAAGTCTTAATGTTATTTTATCATTATTCAATAATAAACTGATTTTCACATAAAAGATACAATAGAAAAAAATCTCTATTTTGGCTTGTATTCATCAACATCAATTGTTATATATAACAACAATGAATTAAAAAATTCAACCTCTTATTTTAGATGTTAAGCCACTAAATGAACGATAATTTTTATGAAAATTACTATACCAAAAACCCTACATTTTCTAACACAAAAAATTTAACAAAAAATTATAAATTTTGATTTTCATTATTAAAAAATAATATAGGAAAATATATAAATAAGCTGAGTAAAGATATTAAAATATTAGAAATATGAAGTTGAACAGGAAATTTTGCTAATTACTGCCATAAATTATGATTTAAAAATTATATTTGATTCGAACTCGATAAAAATATAGTGTTAAAAACACAGAAACAATTTCCAAATTATAAATTTTATGATACAGATGTCTTTGAATTTTTAAAATCTAAAGAGGATGTTTTCGATATTATATTCATGTCACATGTTTTGGAACATTTAGAGGAAGATAAAGCATATCAAATAAGTCAACTTATTAATAATTCACTTAAACAATGATGAATGTGGATTAATACAATGCCAAATGCAGATGCACCATATGTTTCACAAAGATATTCAGATATAACCCATAAATATATATATTGTAGCAACTCTTTTACACGACTACTACTCGAAACAGGTTTTAAAAACGGGAATATAGTTCATAAGGAACAAGCAATATGAAAAAATATAATAGTAAATTTCATTTTTAAAATATCCAAAACATTTCATAAACTATTCTTGTTATCAGCAGGAATCTATCCACCAAAAATATTTACCCAGAACTTCTTTACCATAGCAAAGAAATAATATGAAATACAACGTAGATCTCATATTCAATTGTTATGAAAAAACATATTTAGAAGTTCTAAATAAGTCTTTTATACATTGAGTAATCAAACAGAACAACTTCGAATTTGCCAATATTTTCGTAGTAATAAACAACGTAAAAAACAAAGAATGAGTAAAAGTTATAGCAGAAAAATTTAAAAAAGAATGAGCTATTTCCGACTATTTTCGAGTAGAAGATCATATAGATGCAGCACTTAAAAAATCTGGTCTTAAAAAGTCAGACATTAGTAAAGTAACTCATTATATCGATCGAGCGTTAGTATGTAGTGAAATCACAAAATCTGAATATTTCGTACATCGAGATTCTGATGTATATCTAGAAAAAGATGTTAATCGGATAAAACCATGCATACAAGAAATGGAGAAAAACAGGAAAATACTAATTGCCAATCCATTTTGAAGACAATATAACAAATGATATTTTTGGTTCAAAAAAAATAATGATTTTTATTATGCATATCGTTTTTCTGACCAACTCTATTTAGTGAGAAAAAATGACCTATTACAAGATATCTATAAGTATGATCACATATATACCAGCATATTCCCTCTCTATACAATAGGTAGGACATTTGAAGCAAGGATTGATTCATATATGAGAAATAAAGACAGGATAAGATTAATATATAGGCACACCTCCTACATACATAAAGCGTGAACAGGAAGCCCTTATCCAAATTATTCTTTATGGCAACACATTAAGTGGATAAGTGTAGTTCTTTTCCGTAGAACAATTTATAGATTATATTATAATTGAATCACAAATAAATACACATTTCTTTTCAGAAAATATAATATAAAATAAAAAAAATCCTTATAAAAAAGGATTTTTCTGTAGAATAATAAATAACTTACGCCATCCTATTCTGGATATGCTTCTTATAGAAGAAATATAATTTTCTGAAGAATGCACTTTTCTTATAATCTATATGCAGGAACCTCAATACCTTTCATAGGAGAATAGTTCTTCTCCATCAAGAAACAACAGTTTTTTTGAGCTTTTGCCATTTTTTAGATCATTGTAAACCGTTGGCCTCCTCTATCATATCCATCGCTAGTTTGAAATCGGTGATGAATTTCATAGATGCCTTGTAGGATTCGTTCAATGTTCTTCCACGAATAAAGATATTATCCGGGATGATGATTTTTTTGTCCTTGATATGGCTATAGATGACGATATCCTGAGGAAAAATATTGCCATAAATGAAATCCCTATCGTACTTAGCCAAAGATTCCTTGAAATACGAATGCTTGACCACCAATATAGAATAGAATTGGAAATAGACGACAAGATCCTGATAGGTGCTTCTATGATCATAGAGATAATTTACAAGATCTTTCATACCGTACATAGTTTTAAATGTGTTCGGTTTCTTATCGATAGGCACATTCATATCGGGGACAAAGAGACCATTACATATAAGAAGATCAAAATGAGTTTTCTCTATGATTTCTATAGTATATTTCAACGCAAAATCCGTCATACAATCATCATCTGCCATCAACCACAGATATTCCCCATTAGCAAACGTAGTGACATGCATAAGATTACTGGACAACCGCATATTCTTTGGATATCTATGATAGTGAATATTATCATGTTTTTTCATAAATTCCTTGACCATAGGTTCTATACGCAGATCAGGACTCGCATCATCAGTAATGACTATTTCTATTTTCTTTTCTATCTCGCCATCAAATTGAGCAACTATACGTTCAAGTCATTCCTTGAGCGTTTGTAATCTATTATAAGCTGGGATACAGATACTTATCAATGGTTTATTGGTCATATGGTATTTTAGATAATAAAAAAAATCTCTACAAGAACATAATAAAAGTTTCTACAGAATATTCAATACATCATTTACACTAATCTTATCGATGGTATACGCTTTATCTTTTTTCCACTGAGCAAGATGTACATTGATAAATGCCTTTCATGCTCATTTATACAATCATATATTTTTGGTCATCGGCCGAGGACCAAACTTACTAGGCAATTCAGGACCGAAGAGACCTATAGTTTTAGTTCACATAGCAGCCGCTAAATGCATGGGACCTGTATCATTGGAAATCATAAGATTACATTTCGTGAACAGATAGCCGAATTCAAAGAGATTGAACATGCCGCAGATATTAGTGACATGAGAACGATATTCAGATGAAAGCTTATGGAGAATATCCTGGACGATCTGTTTTTCAAAATGCGTACCAGAAAGGAAGATGTGGATATCAGGATATTTACCTATCATCTTTTCGATAAGCTGTACTCGCTTATATTGAGGCCGAGCTCTCTCCTTAGCAGTTTCCGCTCCTCCGGTATGCATACAGACAAGCATTCAAGGATATTTCAAAAGGAATTCATCCACTTTTATCATATTTTTCTGCATATACTGCAATGGTTCCATAGCAGCAGGAATATGATAGTTGATACCTATTTTCTGGATTAATTCCAAAGCATTGATGATAGAATGTTTATGATCATCATACTGTACACCACGAGCATAAGCTATTCACCTCACCAAAACATTGGTATATCATACATTGATTTTCCCTGTCCACAATGAGAAAAAAGCGGAAATCATGAAATATTCCTCTGCATCGATAACGATATCGTATTTTTTGAAACTAAACAGCATTTTCAAAAAACCTTTCAAAGAAAAAAGATTATACATCTGACAAAAATATCATTGATTTTTGAAAACACCAATATTCCTCGATGTCGCGAGCAAATCATATTGGACATCTTTTCCATAATGATCCTTTAATTGTTTAATCATAGGAAATGTAAGCAACGAGCTTCCAAGTGCCCATAGACGGATGACTAGTATTTTCTTTGGTTTTTGGATAAGTTTTTTTTTATATACAAAAACATATTTCAACCAAAAAAGCATAAGAATAAACAATCAAAAAACATATTTATCTATATACCTAAATAATTTTATCAACATAACAATATAACAATATAAAAATTATATATTCAAATCTTTTTTACTAACAACAGCTGTACCTACTTTACCTACAACCACTCCTGAAGCTTTATTTCAAAAGATAATAGCCTTATCCAAATCATATCAAGAAGCTAATGCCCAAGCAATAGTTGCAATAAAAGTATCACCAGCACCAGTCACATCAAATACCTGTTGTGCTTCAGTAGGTATGGAAAGCGATGAGCCATCAGTCCTCATAAGTATTGCTCATTTACTTCATCTCGTTACTACTAAATTTGCTCACATTTCTTGTACAAATATAGATCATCGTTTAACTATCTGTTCTTCTGTATTATCAATTTTTTGTCCAATAATTTCACAGAATTCTTTGAAATTAGGTTTTAAAAGATATACTCAAGAAAAAAGTTTAGCATTGAATGGCTTAATATCAGCCAGTATTCTTATTTTATTTTTCTGTGCAAAAGATTTAATATCTATAATCAAATCATCATTTATTATTCATTTATTATAATCTGATATCACAATATATTCAGGATGTGTTTCCTTTATAAAATCAATAATTTTTTTATTATATTCTACATTCTTTTTATATACATTTTCATGATCAACTCTCAATAATTGTTGTTCATACGTATTTTCTATAAATCTTTGTTTGGTGATAGTAGGATACGAACCAACAACAAAATATGGAGTTATACCACAATCATAACACATATTTTGAAATAATTTTCCATAATTATCATTTCCTATAATCCCTATCATATCTACACTACCATTAAGACTCGCTATATTTGCAGCAACGTTAGCAGAACCTCATAATTTATATTTTTCATTGGTAATATTAAGTAAAGGTGCTGGAGATTCTGGATTTAATCTTTTTACATCTCCATAAGAAAAAATATCCAACATAACATCTCCTATAACCAATATTTTCGACATCAAGATAATTTTATCATTTAAAACAACCCCCCTTGCACGGGCATAAACAATTTCTTTTTCAACTCATCCAACACTTTTTCAAACGAATGAAAATGATGTTCATCAATAAGGAGTTTTTTATAGTTTGCAAAATCTATATTCAAAACAAAAGAAGATAATTCTGAATCTTGAATCTCTTGAATATGTTTCAGCTCAATCAATCCTCTACTTTTGGCGACATCTTCCTTCCCTTCCAATAATTTTTGCTTAATATCACCAGATATTTCATCAATATGAGCGTAAATGTTGTCAATAGTCTTATATTTTTGGATCAAGTCGGACGCTTTTTTGGGTCAGATTCATTGTATTCATTTTATATTATCAGCACTATCTCATACAAGCGCTAAATAATCCAAAATATAGATAGGATCAAATCCATATTCCTTAAAAAACAAATCAGGGGTTGTTGTTATTCATTTCATAGTATCTACACAAGAGACGTTATCCGTCAGCAATTGCTTCAAATCTTTATCTCAAGAATAAATATCTATCTGAATATTTTTATCTGCCTTATATTTCATCGCCAAGGTATAGATAATATCATCAGCTTCATATCCAGGAACAATAAGACTAGGAATTCAAAGTTGATCTACAATATCTTTGGTGACAGGAATTTGATGTTTAAAATCATCATCCATTTTTTTACGATTAGCTTTATATTCAGGATATTCTTCATGCCTCAATGTTTTCACCGGAGAATCCCAAGTAATAACAAAATAATCTGGTTTTTCTTGAAAAATTTTGAGCAACATACGAAAAAAACCATAAACGACATTAGCATTGTGTCCATCTTTGTCATTCATGGCAGGAAAAGCGTAATACGCTCTATACAAAAAACTCGATCAATCAATGAGGAAAAATTTCATATCAGCAAAAAGGATAATAAATGTTGATATATATAGAATTTTCGGTATAAAATACAAGGTAAGAAAAAGTCTCGGGACGCCCACAACCCCACCTTCGTTTCCTCCCCTATCAGGGAGGTACTTAGTCGTAATAATCGTCCCCTGATAGGGGGAAGGGTCCCACCATTTGTGGGTAGGGGGTTGTTAAAAAAAATTAAAATAAATTTATTTATTATTTCTATTGATCTATGAAAATCAGTACCCCAGAAGAAATGTTCGACTTTGGAATAGCATTAGCCAAAGATCATAAAATACTTTTACTCCATGGAGAACTTGGAGCAGGAAAAACACTACTCACAAAAGGCTTTGCCAAAGGATTATGACTGAACCACAACGCCGTTCAGAGTCCTACCTACGCCTATCTCAACGTCTACGATCAAAAGCTTCTCCATATCGATATGTATAGAATCAATGAATTTGAAGAACTTGTAGAAATAGGAATTATTGATCAAATAAATGAATTTGACCACATTGTTATCGAACGACCAAAATTTATCGATAAACTCCCTTTCAAAAAATCAGTAAATATCCACATAAAAAAAACTTCTGAAAACGAAAGAGAAATTGAAATACAATAATGATTCCCTCTTAACTTTTTTGTAGATAAATCTATTAGGTCGCCATTATTCCATCAGCATGAAATGTAGGTCGAGCAACGGGACCGCGCGACTGCACGGTCACTAGCAATATAGGAAAAAAGGAAATCCATGATATTGTCATAATGGCGGACAGCCTGTCCCGCATGAAACTGCGGGAAGGGGTTTTTTGCCCCGA
>CAZKEK010000043.1:0-7702 GCA_964551805.1 uncultured Candidatus Peribacteria bacterium | reverse complement strand
TAGCGACGTTGGGAATGGGATTGTTAGCGACTTTGGGATCGTTAGCGACTTTGGTAATATATTCTCTTCGCTGTTTACCTGCGGGATCGGGTGGTAATCCATACGCTAAATTTTGTACACCATCCAATCTTCTCATCGTAACATCCAAGAGCTGATCAAAAAAATATGCGCTTTTGGGATAAAGTTTTGGAAGATTGTTTTTTTCTTCTTTGGAGCATAGGCTGGGAACAACTCTTGTACAGCAATATGCTTTGAGGTTGGTGAGTGCTTGGGTGAGTGCTTCTTTTGGTACTACTTTGCTATAACCAAAGCTTTCGTAGTTTTTGATTTCTCCAAGATTGCCGGTGAGTATTAAATTGCAATCATCAGCAAAAACACTTCCGGTAAGCGCCAATCACATTATACATGTGGTGATGAGTAGTTTCTTCATAAACAACAATAATAATAAAACTTATTTTAAATCCCTCTGGCTTCGCCATCTCCCTTTAGCAAAGGGAGACAAATTGGAATATATTTATTTTGTAGATTTTATTTGTAGGGTAAGTGTAGCAATCGCTGTATTGGATTGGTCTTTTATAACGAATATTGGTTGTTTGGTTGTGGTATTGAACGCATATTCTCCTAGTAATGAACTTGCATATGTACCAGGAATATAGATTGCTCCTGCGTTGTTGGTATAGACAATACAATCATTTTTTTGGTTTTTGATACAATATCCGTTGTTGAATGCTCCGAATTGGTCTCATTGCAGTAGAACTTCATCGTATGCTGGTTTGCTTGCATTCATTTGGATTTTGGTGATGCCTGTTATAGGCAAGACAATTTGGAAGACGGTTGTATTTTTGGTCGTATCTCTCAGCTCTAGTACGGGAGTGTGTGTGCTAAAATTGAGATAGGTTTTGATCGTGGTTTGGAGTCATTGGGTGATTTTGAGTTCTCCTGTTTTTGGATCTATGGTCGCTATTTCTTTTCCTTGGTTGTCGTAGAGTCCAATCGTATTTCCCATCGTAAATATTCCTCCGGTGATCAGCGTTTGTTTTGGTGCAAGTGAGAATCCACCATAACTATTTTGGTTGGATCCATCAATATTTTTTCGTGTACCATTTCTTAATCTTTGGAAGATAACCATTCATTCATCGAGATCGTTACTGATTTTTGCAATAATGTCCGCTGTGGTGTCTCCTGTTTTTTTGACATCAAGTACTTCTATATCTGGTGTCCTAATATTTACGGTGACCGTTTGTTTGGTGATATTGTTGTTTTGGTCGATGGCAATGAAGTCGAATTGTTGTTGAGTAGCTCCGGTAAAGAAAAGTCATCCTACGTCGATAGTTCCGGTCTGTGATTGATTGTCTTTTTCCAAAATTGTTTGTCCGTCTTTTTGAATAATCATTTTGGAAACGATTACGTTATCCGTTCGTAGTGATTTGAGGGTGTAGTTGGTATTGATAAATCCGTCATGAACTACTCCGGTACTTATTGTTTCGTTGGTCAGATTTCTCCATAAAGTTACTTCTCCGACGGGTGCCGTGATATCTCCTAGGTTTTGTAATCAGGCAACAGTTTGGTTGGATCGTGGTGAAGATTTTTTGTAGAAGATAATATTATTATTTCTCTGGCTGCTACTGAGCTGGTCTGGTGAACTGGTCAGTGTTGCTATGCTCGTGTAGAGCCATTTTCTTGGCAATTCTTTGAGCGTGAGATCGATTTTTTCTGCTTCTGGATCGTAGTATTCTACTGCTAAAATACTATCTCCTAATTCTAGATTGATAGATTTTTTGACAAGATTATCTTCAATCGTGAGTAACGATTTTTTGTAATCACTGTCTTTTGGTAGTACTACTATATATTTTGCTTCATCTTGTCTTCCTATTCATAAAAAGCTTCGGAAACTGTTTGGTGTATCTTTTTCGTCTACTTTTGTGCTGACTTTGATAATATATCCGTCTACCGGTTCTCCTGATTTTTTGCTGTTTTTTCGAGAGAGCTGGAGATTGTCAAAACTTTGTCCATCTGTTTTGAAATTTTTCACTTCTTTGTTTTTGTCTACGACTTTGATAGTGATGTCGTTGATAGTTATATATCCGTATTCGTCACTATTGTCTTTGAGCTGCTGAAGTGAAGTGATGGCTCGATTTCGGAAGTGTTCACTTTCATAACTATAGAATTTGTTGTAATAGGTGGTGAGTGAATTTCCTCCGGCGGACAGCTGTTCTGTTTCTTGTTTTCCATATTTTATATAGATGCTGTTGTTATCGTAGAGTAAGATATCGTTGGTGCTGTCGTTGTTGAGATCTATATTTGTAGTGTATGTTTTTTCTACTTTTTGTGATTGTGTGGTGGATGTTATGGTATTGATCATATTTTTTTGGTCACCACTATAGGATTCAACAAATACTCCTTGTACGTATGCTGAAATGTCTGTACTATAATTGTTGTCGCTTGTCGTCGTAGAACAATTTGTACATGTTGTTTGTACGATGATTGGGGTGTCGTTGTAAGCAAGGAGTGCGGTATCTATTTTTTGTTTGGTGGTTTCTAGATATGCTTTGGAATTTTTGTAGACGGTTTTTGTCATATTGAGTTTTTCTGCGCCATCGTTGTTTACTGCATGTAGATATCATTCAACCATATTTTTATTGAGTTCTAGATATGTTTTTGTTGGATCTTCTTGGTTGTCTAATAATTGTTTGGTTGCTCAATCTATCGTCAATAATGGTGCGCTAAAATTTGCTGTCGTGGTCTTTGCATCAACCAATACATTTGTATCTTTAAATTTTTTGATGAATTGGTCATAATTTTTTATTTGGTTTTGGAGGTCTTTATTTTCTTTTATTTTTTGATTGATTATGTCTTTGGTTGCTTTTTCTACTTGTTCTATTTGTTTGTTGGCTGGCAATATTGTCGATTTGTTTTCTATCGTTGCCAAGATTGTTTTGACGTTGTCGTGCATTTTTTTGTCCGTGAGTGTGCTATTTTTGAAGAGGAGTAGTCCTTGTTTTAGCTCATTGTATGCTGTCGTGTATGCCATCATTCCTGTATCTTCCTGTGTGCTATGATAACTATTGAAATTGATGTTTTGATCCAGATTTTCTATTGGTTGTAAAATTCCGGTAACGATAGCGTTGTTGTCGAGCTGGTTGGTTGTCTCTTTTACTGCTTGTTGTATAGGTGCTTCTATCAATTGACTCACTGCGTTATTCGCTGTCTGCGCGATACTATTGAATACGTCATAGACGCCATCAAAATTGAATTTAAGCGTAGTATAAGCGTCCAATTGGTAATCAAATCCTTGAAGTGGAGGATCTTTGAATTTTGTAGTCAGATCAAAATAATCAAATACTGGCACATTCCACGTTCTTTGTGTTATTTGTTCTACTTTTCCTTTCACGCCTTTTTCTCCGACTAATCCTATTCCTCATTTTACAATACAGAATACTTTTCCGATAAAGGTAGCGACTTTGAGGATACCTTTTATTTCTGGAATGATTTTTGGAATCTTTGGTGCTGGTGGTAGCACAGGCAAATCCATCTTGATACTTGGAATAAATGATGGTGGCTCTGGCAATGTTGGTGGTTCAGGAATAACGGGAATCGTTGGCAATGACATATCTTTGAAAAAATTGATATTCAATCCATATAAAATATCCCAGTCTACTTCTACGCTTGGTGGCTCAGGAAGATTTGGTAATTGTGGCAATGGTATTTTGATAGGTACAAAATTTATTTTTGGTAAAATGATATTCATCCCCAATTCTACGTGAGATAAATCCATATATACATTTGGTATTTTAAATGCTGGTATCGGGAATATTGGCAGTTTTGGACATAAGAACGACAAACTACATGAAAATGATCCATAGTTGTCGTTGCTACATTTAGAACATTTTTCTGATCGATTGACGGAAAAATCTATTACTGCTTGCCATGTTTTTATCGCTCATACAATCAGCGTAATAGCATCGACGTATTGAGAAAATCTATTGGCGTTGGTATTTACTCGTGAAGTAATTCCTCCAATATAATCTCCCAATAATGAGGAAAGCTCTGTCAAATATCTATCTGAGATATGTGTTCGTTCGTAGAGTTGTGTCGGGA
Source organism: uncultured Candidatus Peribacteria bacterium (assembly GCA_964551805.1). Classification (GTDB taxonomy): domain Bacteria; phylum Patescibacteriota; class Gracilibacteria; order Absconditabacterales; family Absconditicoccaceae; genus CAJBLF01. The sequence goes on along the minus strand of CAZKEK010000043.1, from coordinate 3,604 downwards.
ATTCTTTATATTTTTCTAAAACATTGATATTTTGTTTTACGGAATTGATAAGTCCTGCGCTATTTTCTCTAAAGGAAACAAATTTTCCTGCTGACTCTGATATTCCAGAACATTTTTCCAGTTTTTTTACTTGAATGTTTGCTAAATCAAGAAGTGCTTGGTTTTTGAAGCTTGCTCATTCTTTTGCTTTTTGTAGTGTTATATCTGTTTGTATTGTTTTTCGTCTTGGTAATGTAGCAACCTTACTTACTGTATTTTGTAAATTAATTCAGATATTTTTCATCTTTCCTCACATTTTTTGTCGTGTTGTTGTTCCTGTTAATCCTATAATATTATTCATGTCCTGTATTTCATTTTCTATTTGACTAGTTAATTTCGATTTGTCTGATGTGCTTAATGATGAAGTTGCAATAGATGCTTTTGTGGTTTCTAATAGTGTTTTGTTTTTTTGTGCTTCTGCTTTTTCTGTAGTACCGCATAATGCTAATGTTCTATTTATCATATCTCATCGTTGTTCTATTATTTTTCCATTTTTTTCTACTCGTAGATTCAAGTAATTTGAATATTTGTTTACATCGTCTGTAGTAAGTGCGGGTATTTTGAGATTGATATCTTTGGTATCGATATTTACCAATGGGACTTCGCTAAACATTTTTTGGATAGCTTCAAATGGGTTTTGTCCAACTTGCTGGGAAATGCTATTGAGTTGTTGTTTAGACAGTCACGCACTATTTCCTGTGGTGATATATCCAGCTGCTTCATCTTGTTTATTGATTGCTTTGTAGGTGTCCGAAAGATTATCAATTTTGTCGAATCCCTCTACGATAGTAGTCAGATCGGGAAGATCAACCTGAATCGTCATTTTGGTCAGATTGTTTTGAATGTATTTTATTTGTCTAGTAGATCGATCTTGGATCATACATTTTACCAATCATTTTGTTTTTGCTCCTAGTATTTTGAGATCTATTTTTGGTCATTTATCTAATGTATATCATTGGTAATTGGTGTTTTGCTGAGTTTGCTCTGCTGCGTTTCCATAGTCTTCACTTGCGGAAACGTGAATAGGTTCTTGATCTATACTTACCAATCCTCCAAAATTTCCCTGAGGAATAGCTGCTGAATAGCTTGGACTGTTTTGTGAAGAACCTGCTGCAACCAACTGGAATGGTGAGCTTGCTGTCCCGACAATTATTTGTTCTCCGTTGCTATTGTTGGTGTTGGTTTCTGTCGTGTCTCCTGCAAATGCTATCGTATTTCCTAGTTTTGGTGGGTTGTTACATGTTCATTGTCCAGCTGCTGCAACCATACTAGAACCAAGACTTTCTGTTGTGGGTTCTGCTACGCTTCCTGTTGTATTTTTGCATGTGGTAAGTGGCGGTAGTGCAAAGACGATACAGTTTCCTCACAAATCTCTAAATGGTTTTGGAACTGCTGTACCTACGCTATATGGACCAAAACACATTGCCATACCAAGTCATAAGGTAAGTGTCGGTACGAGATATAATCTAAACTGAGATGGAATTGCTGATGGTCATCCTGTAGCTCACAATAAAAATTTATCTGTAGATCATTTAATTGGCATACCAAAAATACCTGGTATAGGAATATAGGTTCCTGGTGCTACTGGGTTTGGTATATTTGCAGGAATCGTAAGTACCGGGATTCCTTTTCCGATTGTTTTGTTGAGTGTTTTGAATACGCCTGCAAGTGGATTTGGTGCTTGTGGTACACATCAGAATATATGATAATCTCCTGGAGCAAGAAATGCTTGGTTGAAGGGAACAGGTACTCATGAACATCCAGCTGATCATCATTGGCCTAAGGTAAATCACTGACACAATCATTGGAGCGCAGCGTCTATTTTTTTGGATACTTTTGCTGTCGCGGTGTCGATGAAATTTGTATTGATATTTACTGATAATCCGTCTTGTGAAAAGAGTGAGGAGAGTATGTTTTTTGGTGTCCATGTTTCCAAACTATCCATTCCTGGTAAACTTGAAACACTCTCTAGACTTGTTACTGCTCCTAATTGATCTACCATCCCTTGGAGTGCTGTCTGTTGTGTTCTATTTGCTCAGCTATTGTAGCTGTCTATTTCTGACTGAATATTGTCAAATATTTGTTCGTATGTTCTTTTGTTTCCTATTTTTTCATTGAAAAAGACAAACCTATTTTTCTGACAAGCATCGGTGCTACTGGTTGCTATATCGGCGTAGGTATCCTTATGTTTGTTTGATTTTGCTAAATCTTGATCTTCTACAATAATATTTGTGGCTTGTATTTCTTGTGTGTATTTTACTAGATAAGAAAAACTCAGCGCTGCTCATGAATTTAATTGGATATTGTCTAATACAAATTCATATCCTTGTGGAGCATTTCGATTGGTTGCTATAGATCAAGTATTTCCACTTGTAAATACTAATGAGCTAATTTGGTTGTTGCTGTTTCTTGTTATGGTTCGTGGTCATTTTGTTTGATCGATATAGGTAATTTTGTTGTTGTTTTTTTTGGAAATGATTGTTGTTTTGATAACTACTTCGTCACCTTTTCTCAATACTCATCAATTTATATCTACATATTGTTTGTATACACTTACTGCGTTGTTGGTTTCATTTATAGGGAGATAGGTTATTTCATTGGCTGCTAATGATTCATAACTTGGTGCGGTAGAAAGTGGATTGTCTACATACGCTAATTGGCTTGCTCATTGATTGATATAAGAATTGGTATCTGCTGTCATATTTTTTATTTGATTGAGTGCTTCTGTTTGTGTCATGCTTGTGGTGTCTGTAGTCGATACATCAACCTCTTCCTGTGTTCATTCTACTGGTGCAGTTACTCATTTTCGATGTACTAAACTTTCGTCTTGGATATGTCGATCGCTATTTACTTGGAGGCCGAAACGTTTGATTGTTTTATAATTGTTTTGCTGTCTGGTATATCGATCAGCATCACATGTTCCTGTAGTAGTAGAAAGATAATTTGGTTCGTTGTTTGTGCTTCCTCCATAAAATATTTTAATATCATTGAGGCTGTCGTTGGTTACGATATCTACTTTTCCATCTTTATCCATATCTTGGATAAAAAATTGTTTAACATGGGAAAAATCATCAGGTGTAGTATTTTTTGTACCTGGTTCTGTGTTGATATTTATACATATAGGTTTTCCATCTACTGCAAATACTCATTTATCATTGAGATATACTATTCATTTATTGTTGGTGGTAGTGATTACTATATCATCGTATCCATTACCATCTACATCTCCTACTTTTACGTCTTTTATTGTGTCTGCGACTATCATAAGTTCTTGTAAATTTTTGTATGGATTGGTTCCTCCATAATTTTTTACTAGTTTTATAGATCCATCTGTATAGACAACAAGCAAGTCTTTTATACCATCTTTGTTGAAATCTATGGGAAGGACTTTGAATATTGTTTTGTTTGGATCTGCATAAATCGTTTGTCCAATGGCTGCATCAAAATCTGTATTTGGAATTTTTGTATTTTTGTCTCTTCTTGCTAAGAGTGGATCTCAGAAATTTATCAAAAATTGTGATCCGTATGGCAGGGTAGCTTCTCCTACAGATTTTCCGTTGGCAAA
>CAZKEK010000042.1:0-8120 GCA_964551805.1 uncultured Candidatus Peribacteria bacterium | reverse complement strand
TAACTTCTGAATTTTAACTTCTAAATTATAAATTCTAAATTTATTTGTTTTTAAATTCTAAATTTATTTGTTTCTAAATTCTAAATTCTAATTTCATGAATAAGCTCTTATACAAAACCGTCAACGAACATAGCGAATATGAAATTCCAAAAATAAAATGATCAAGATTTATTGGAAATATTTTCCCTATAAAAAATAAAGAAGAAGCTGACCACTACATTCACGAAATTATACAGAAATATCCTGATGCTAGACATCACTGTTTTGCCTACAGACACGAAATACAAATGAATTTTGATATTTTTGGTACAGCAGTATATACCTGCAAACACAACAAAATCAATGATGATGGAGAACCATCAAATACAGCAGGTAAACCCATAATGAGCATGATAGAAAAACACAATCTTCATAATGTTTTAGTCGTAGTAACCAGATATTTTGGTGGAACATTGCTTGGCGTTGGAGGTCTCATACAAGCATACACGCAAGCTGCAAGCCAGACAATCCAGCACGCCAACATTATCGAGACAGAAATCACAAAAACCATAGAATTTTGCTATGATTTTGATCTCACCCAAACAGTAAGAAACGTACTAAACATCTACAATGCAAAAATCATCCAAGAAAAATATGAAGAAAAAGTAACAATGAATATCGAGATAAATAGTGGATACCTAGAAGAATTCAAAAAGGAGATGTTCGAAAATTCAAAAGGTCAGATTAAAATTTAATTTTAAATTTATAATTAAGTACATGCTCTATTTCATCACCGGCAATAAAAATAAATTTGAAGAATTTGAATCCATTTTATGAAAAGGAAATGTAGAACAATTAGAAAGAGATTTAGATGAAATCCAAGAAATCGATCCCCATCAAATCATCAGACACAAACTCCAAGAAGGATTAAAACATCATCCATGACCGTTGGTAATCGAAGATACATCATTGTCTATGGAATGTTTATGAAACAATCTACCATGACCTTTCATTAAACGATTTTTGAAAGAAATGAAAAATGAATGACTCTATACATTAGCAAAAAATTCTGGAAAATATAAAGCAAAAGCTACCGTAGTAATCGGATATGCAAAAAACAAAGATGAAATAGAATTTTTTGAAGGAACAGTAGAATGAACTATTGTAGAACCAACACATCCAACTAAATTTTGACGAGATCCATTATTTCAGCCAAATGGACACAACAAATCTTATGCAGCTATGAGTAGAGAAGAAAAAAACGAAATAAGTATGAGACGTATAGCACTCAACAAACTAAAGAAGTTTTTGGAAAAATAATTTTTACGATTTGAAAAAAAATTCAAAAGGTCAGATTAAAATTTTGTAAAAATATTGCAAAAAACAATAATAAAACTATAAGAAAATCCGTAATTCATATTCCGCAATCTTTTAATCCTTTAATTATAGAAAATGTATAAAGTAAAAAATGTTCACGCACGTGAAGTATTAGATTCTAGAGGAAATCCTACCGTAGAAGTAGAAGTAACTTTCGATAACGGAATAATGGGAAGAGCTATCGTTCCCTCTGGAGCATCCACAGGAATCCATGAAGCATTGGAACTGAGAGACGACGACATGACAAGATATCTTGGTAAAGGGGTACTCAAAGCCGTAAACAATGTAAATACCACTATAAAAAACGCTGTCATCAACCAATCATTTGCAAGCGTAAGAGAACTCGATCAGCTCATGATCCAACTTGATGGAACACCAACAAAATCAAATCTTGGAGCAAACGCTATTCTTGGAGTATCTATGGCATTTGTGGTAGCTGCTGCAAAAACAGAAAACAAAGGAATCTATGAATATGTAAATAAAGGACAAGGACATATCTTACCATTTCCTATGATGAATATTTTAAATGGAGGATCTCACGCAGACAACAATGTCGATATCCAAGAATTTATGATTGTACCTACAGGAGCAAAAAACATTCACGAAGCAATCAGAATGGGAGCAGAAGTATTCCATCATCTCAAAAAAATATTAAAAGCAAAAGGAATGGTTACATCCGTTGGTGATGAAGGTGGATACGCACCAAATCTAGGAAGCAACGAAGAAGCTATTCAAGTTATTATGCAAGCTATTCAAGCAGCTGGACACGAAGGAAAAATACAGTTAGCATTGGATTGTGCTGCATCAGAATTTTATAAAGAAGGAAAATATGATTTAGCTGGTGAAGGAAAAATAGTAGATCATACAGCATTGGTAGATATTTATGCTTCACGAGTAGAAAAATATCCTATCATATCTATCGAAGATGGAATGGCAGAAGACGATTTTGACGGACGAAAAGAGATAACTACAAGACTACAAGACAAAATTATGTTGGTAGGAGACGATTTGTTTGTAACGAATATGCAAAGACTCCAAATGGGTATTGATCAACACATGGCCAACGCAATTCTTATAAAATTAAATCAAATCTGAACGGTTTCAGAGACGGTTGACTGTGTACGTATGGCTCAACAACACGGAATGAATGCTATCATGTCACATAGATCAGGAGAAACAGAAGATACCTTCATCGCTGATTTAGCAGTAGCATTAAATACAGGATTCATCAAAACTGGTTCTGCAAGCAGAACAGACAGAATCTGCAAATACAACCAACTTATGAGAATCGAAGAATATCTTGGAGACAAAGCAACGTTTGGAAAATAAATCAAAGAAAAAAAAACAAGATCTCTATCACCACGATAGAGATTTTTTGATTAAAAAAATTATTGCCTTTATACTACCAAATCATATACTATCAATCTTTCAACATTTCAATCTTTATGAATATTATTTACAAAAACATTAGACACGGATATGCTAGAATAGATAAGAACGGAGAACTTCTTATCACTATTCCACTTTCCAAAAAATGAAGCAATTTTGAAAAAACTATGATTGAAAAAGCAGAAAAACTTCTCAAACGCTATGCTACAAGAACATATATAACACCAGTCAAAAAAAACACTATTTTACTTTTTGGTGAAGAAATTTCTCTCGAAGATTTTTACCAACAATATCCACAAAAACAGCAGCCTACTAGCTTTCAGGTTTCGCCTGCCACCACAAAAGTATTAAAATCTATTTTGGAAGAATACGCTACCCCAATTTTGGACACCTATAGCAAAAAAATAGGCATAAAATATCAAAAACTCAGCACAAGAAAAACAACATCTAAACGATGATCTTGCACGCATGACCAAAAAATTTCTCTGAACCTCGACCTCATTCACCTCCCAACCAAATACATCAAGTACGTTATTATCCATGAAGCCTGCCATCTCAAAGAAAAAAACCATGGAAAAAAATTTCGAGCATTGGTGGAATCATTTTGCCCAGAGTATAAAACAACAAAAAAAGAACTCAAAAAATTTGTACTCAAATAGATATCTAATTGTTTTTACCAAGAAAATTTGTAAGACTATAGTTGTCTATAAAAAAGGACGAATGGTTGTTAAATAATTGACGAAAGATAGCTGAAAGGTAGACGAAAGGTTGCTAACTTACTAAATGTTAAATAACTATAGTCCACTTCAGTACTACCACTACTTTTCACTATTCACTTTTCACTGTTAGTTGTTAGTTGTTCACTCATTTTTAATTATTATTATCCATTATTTTGTTTAAAGGAAACGTACAAGATCATTATTTCAAACAAGCCAAAAAAGAATGATATAAAGCGAGAAGCGCATTCAAACTCGAAGAAATTCAGGAAAAATTTCATATTTTTGATAAAAACACAAAAACAATATTGGATATAGGATGTGCGCCAGGAAGCTGGATACAATACGCCGTCAAACAAATGCAAAAAAGTAAAATAACTGACTACAAAATTTTGGGAGTAGACCTCAAGGACGTCAATCTCAATCTCCCAGGAGTCAAAACATACGTTGCAGACATCAGTGATGAAGAACATATAAAACAAATACTCCAAGAAAACAATATCGAAAAAGTCGACCTCATCCAATGCGATATGGCACCAAATACTATGGGAGTAAAAGATGTAGATGCAATGAGATTATTCTGATTGATTGAATACGTAGTAATCGTCATCAAATCTCTCCTCAAACCCGAAGGAAAATTTGCTATCAAAGTATTTATGGGACCAGGATTTGAAGAATTTGTCAAAGACATGAAAGCCACCTTTGGAGGAAAACATATCAAAACACTAAAACCAGACGCCTGCAGAAAAGAAAGCAAAGAAATTTATGTCGTAAAATATTAACAAAATAATTTAGTAATCTAGAAAACTTTAATCAGTCAAACACCATTATGAAAAACAATATCCTCAAGACCATAGACCATATAAAAGAAAAGAAAAAAATCCTCTTCATTACTACATCAAACAGACGAGAATGAAGTAACGAATTACCAAAATCGACACAACTCGCCCACCTCATTGCCAAAAAAATTGGTGAAGATAAGGTAATAATATATGATATTCCAAAAATGAACATATATCCTTGTGAAGGAAATGTTTCGTGAGAAAATGGAAATACTTGTGGAACAAAAGAATCAAAACTTCATGATCAAGAAAAAAATCCTTCTGGATGTCATAGATGTCGAGCCTCAATAAACAATGCAGATGATGAACTTCGAAAAATATCCAAAGCGTTATTAGCATCAGAAGTAGTAATATTTTTCACTTCGGTAAGATGGTGACAAACAAACAGCATGTACCAAAAACTCATAGAAAGACTCACCTGGATAGAAAATCGCCGAACCACACTGGGTGAAGATAACATACTCCAAAACATTGAAGCAGGAATAATAGCAATAGGACACAATCGAAACAATGAAGCAGTTCTTACGACACAGAAAACAGTTTTGAAAATGTTTGGTTTCCGCGTCCCAAAAGAGCTTTCACGAGGACGAACCTATACAGACATGAACAATGAAAGTCAACAATGATACCAAGATGCAATCAAAAAATTCGAAGAAGATTTTGGACATATAGACCACTAATATTTGTAATACCACAGCAAATAAATAAAGATTACCCATAACAAACCAATTGTTTATCGTTTCACCGTGAGCCCAGCGAACTTTTATCAATTCATCACCCTCTATGAAAATCGGAATCGTCTGAATGCCAAATATCGGGAAATCTACCCTCTTCAATGCATTGACTAAATCATACGCTGCACCTGCAGAAAATTTTCCGTTTTGTACAATCAATCCTAATGTCGGTATCGTCGATGTCAAAGATCCTAGAGTCGATAAGCTCGCTGAGATGTCACAGTCCAAAAAGAAAATATATTCCAGTATAGAATTTGTGGATATTGCCGGTCTCGTAAAAGGAGCGAGCAAAGGAGAAGGGCTGGGAAACAAATTTCTCTCACACATCAGAGAAGTCGATGCAATCGTACAAGTGTTGAGACATTTCAAAGATAGCGAAGTTGTACATGTTGAAGGAGCTGTCGATCCGATGAGAGATGTGGAAATCATCAATACAGAACTTATTTTCGCTGATCTAGAAATTATTGAAAGACATTTGGGGAATATGGCAAAAAAAGTGAAGATGGGAAAAGGAAGCAAAGATGAAGCCAGACTCGTAGAAATTTTGATGGAAATCCAAACAGCACTTATTCAAGGAAAAATTGCTCATAATATAAAAGATAAACTGAGCAAAGACGACGAAAAATTGATTAAATCATACAACTTCCTCACGACGAAACCTATCATTTACGCGATAAATATCGGACAAGATGATATTCCATTTGCGCATGAGATAGCACAAGAATTTATGGTAAAATTAGAAAGTCCCGTAGCAATCGTCTGTGCAAAATTAGAATCAGAAATGATGGATATGGCTGATGAAGAGAGAGATGAGTTTATTAGAGAATTGGTAAATATAGATAAAGTGACTCATATTCCGACATTGAACGATTTGATTAAATTAGGGTTTGAAAAAGTAGGACTGATGTACTATTTTACGACAGGAGAAGATGAGACAAAATCTTGGACAATTCCTATCGCTTCGACCGCGCCACAAGCAGCAGGAGCTATTCACACGGATTTTGAAAAATGATTTATCAAGGCAGAAATAGTAAAATACGAGGATCTTATCCTCCACGGAGCTTGGAACAAAGCAAAAGAAAAAGGACTAGTAAAACTGGAAGGAAAAGAATATATTGTCCAAGATGGAGATTGTATTATATTCAAATTTAATGTATAAACAGACAAAAAACACGACACAAAAGCAGAAAACAAATACCCGAACAATCTCTTGACATTAAGAGGCAAATTCTTATTGTAATCATGTGTATAAAACACATTATATTTTAAATACCATATATTTATTTAAATAAATGTACTAGCCGATGAACTTCAACGTAAAAATGGATGACAAAAAACTCAAAGTTGATATTGAAGCAACAAATTTGAAGGACATTTTGATATACTGTAAACCAAAAGAAAGATTAGTTTTGATGAAAAAATTTGGTCTCGATGGATCAAAAGAAATACCGCTCCAAAGAATTGGAAAGGAATATTCCTTGACAAGAGAAAGAATCAGACAAATAGAAACTCAAGCATTGATGAGATTTAGAAGACTTATCGTAGGAAACGAAACCTATATGGATGTACTTCAAGAAGCAAAAAAAATTCTTGATGTAAACGGAGGACTTTTATGTGAAGATATATTGATTTCCAAATTAGTAAACAAAAATATATTCAAATTTACTAAACAAGAACTCAAACTCATTCTCGTATCAGATTTTGATGTAACCTACCTCAAGAGAAATAAATATCTCAACAAAGCATTCTATCTAGAACCATTATACGAAGATCTTTTGACTAAAATGGTCCTTACTATGGACGCATACTTCCAAAAAAGAAATAAGAGTCAGGATTTGTACGAATTTATTGGATGGATGAAAGAAAATTTTGCAAAAGACTACAAAGAAGTACATTATATGAAAAACGATCTTTTCTACGTAAACTTTTTCGAAAGTATTAGAGAAATAAATATTTTTGATGGTAAAATTGGACTTCCAACATTTGCTGATGTAAATCCAAAAACAATCAAACTCAAAGTACTTTACACTATGAGAAGAATAAACAAACCAATTCACTACCAAGAACTTCCATCAAAAATTATGGAACGATTCCCAGCAAAAAATGTTAAAGTAACAACTATTCACAACGAACTAGTAAAAAACAACGATATGTTTGTCAATCTTGGACTTGGAATCTACGGACTCAAAGAACGAGGATATGAAGGAGGAATGGTAAAAGAAATTTTGGTAAGAATATTTGAAAAAAACGACAGAGCTATGAATGTTAGAGAGCTTTGCAAAGAAATGCTCAAAGAAAAAATGGTAAGTCCAAATACTGTTATGCTCAATCTCCAAAAATACAAAGATCTTTTCAGAAGAGTTGAAAAGGGAGTATACGAACTCATTCCAACAAAAAAATAATTCCCAAACAATAGTTTCCAAAAAGACCATGCTAGCAAACAGCGTGGTTTTTTTTTATTTTTTACTACGATAAAAAAAAGCTGAGGAAAAAAATCCCACAGCTTTATACTATTGTTGTATATGCTTAATAAAAACAGGATTTTTTTGCTGTCATTACGGTAAGATATACAAACATAGAAACGAAAATCAAAAGAAGAATCACCGATTGGATTATGGGAACGATCCCAAAAATCAATAAATAAAATACGCCAAGAGCAAGAAAAATCAATGATAATTTTAAGAAAAAAACGATCAAAAAATACTTTCCTCTTGAAAAAAAACTAAGAGCCCCATAAAACAGGAGACAAAGAAATAATTGTAAATTTTTCATCACTTTATGTTTTTGTTTGTTGCTATATATATAATGATTTAGGTATTTTTTTCAACAATAAAACTTGCAATTTTGTTTCCATACACTACTAATACTACCGAACGTTTCAGATTTTATTGATCAATTTTGCAGACACCCGATATTTCAAAATTTCCTACAAATGCATGAGTATACCTGTTCAAAGACAGAAGATGAACTATTTTATATATTGGAAAAGCAAAAAACCTCCAAAAAAGAATCGGACAATATTTTTCGCTCAATTCGCTCCGAAAACAAGAAATGCTCCAAAAGGCAGAGAAGATAGACTTCCT
>CAZKEK010000041.1:0-8145 GCA_964551805.1 uncultured Candidatus Peribacteria bacterium | reverse complement strand
ATTTATCATTTCTCTTTATTAATTTATCATTTCTCTTTATTAATTTATCATTTATCATTTAAAATTTATAATTAATTTCCCATATTGTGCCACACATGATCGACATCTTCATCATCGTCTAATGCATCAAGCAGTGCATAGAGTTTGTTGGTATGTTCTTCATCTAGCTTCACCGTATTTTCTGGGATAAATTGAATATCTGATTCTAGCATATGATAATGAAATGCTTCTAGCGCTTTTTGCACAATAGAAAAATTTGTCTTGTCGACATAAATAACTACGGTATCTTCATCTACTTCGATATCCGCGATAGGGAGTTCCATTGCACGTTCTTCGAGTTCATCTTTGTTCAAGGGATGAACTTTTTCTATAGTCTTTCATTTTTCTTGAACGGTTTCACTGATACCATCGATAACAATAACCCCTTGTTCTTTAAATTGCCAAGCCACAGAACCAATTGCTCCCATAGTTCCGCCACGTCTTTGCATGACTTGTTTGATATTTGAGGCACTTCTATTGGTATTTGACGTCAATGCCTTAATCAATAAAGCAACTCATTCTGGTCCATATCCTTCGTAGAATATTTCTTCGAGGTTTTCTCCTTCGAGTTGTCCTGATCATTTCAAGATCGCTTTTTCCACAACTTCTCTTGGTAAGTTGTATTGTTTTGCTTTGCTGAGCGCGAGCTCCAATGACGGATTCATTTTTGGATCTGCTCATTTTCTCGCAGCAATTTGGATAATCTTTCCAACTTTTGCATACGCTTGTGATTTCTTTGCATCTCATGATGCCTTTCTCGCAGCGATACTATGCCATCTTCCCATTTTTTTAGTATAAAGTATAAAGTATAAAGTATATTTTTAACAACCTCCTCTTGTCTTTTCGCGAGCAACCTCACCCCACCTCTCCTGACAGAGAGGAGTGTTTACTTGAGACTCCTCTGATAGGAGGAGAAACGAATAGGAGGTTGTTTATGGTCACTATCTATTCTGTATAACTTTCTTAATATCATCCAACTTATATCCTTTTCTCATAAGCTTCTGGATAATATCAAAGCCATCAACATCTCTTTTTTTATATGCAGCGATTTCTCTTTTTATTTTTTGCAGCGTTCATTCTCCCATCTCTGTATCATATTTTTTCAAAACATCTCTAACGATTTCTTGGGGTACTCCTTTTTGGTAGAGTTTTTGAATGATTCTAATTGTAGGTTTTCCTTTGTTGACAACTTCGCTTCTAATATAACTTTCAGCAAAGAGCACATCATTTACAAAATTTTTTTTCTTGAGCTCTTCTATTGCTCGATCTACATCGCTCGTATTGTATCATTTCGTAAATAATTGAATCCTCAATTCTTTTTCTGTCTTGGGATAACGATAGATATATTTCATTGCATAATCAAAACACTGCATAATTTTTCTACAAAAAGATTAAAAGTTTTTTTTATTTTGTCCTCCTTTTGAAAAGGAGGGGAACCACGAAGTGGGGGAGGATTTAAGTCGGGTGACACGAAATCCCTCTGTCCTTCGGACTTCTCCCTTTACAAAGGGAGACAAATCTTTTATTTATTTCTTCAATGCAAAGTTGATGGTCGAGTCGCCGCTCGTGAAAAGCGCAACAATATCTCCTTCGGGGATGTCCGTAGTCTGTATGTCAGAAATTAATGCTTCATGTTTAAAGAAATCAGCAAATTCATTGACGATAGCGAGCAAGTTTTTGTCAGTAGTAGAAAAATATAATTGTACTTTATCATCGACATTAAAGTTGGCATCTTTTCTCATCTGATTTAAAAATCTAGAAATCTCACGAGCAACTCCTTCTCTTTGAAGTTCTGGAGTAAGTTCCAAATCGAGCTTTGCAATAATATTTTGGTCGATAGCGATATTGTCTCATTCTAGTCCTTCATACGCAATTTCATAATCACTATGCTCGAGTGTCCACTCATTTCCCGCATCATCAAAAATAATCATTTTTCCATCAGACCCTTCTTTGATGTTTCCCATCTTTCCGAGTTGGATGAGTTTCCCCGTGTCTTTTCCAAACTTTGCAGAAAGTTGTGATCCGATGGGTTTGAAAATTTTGTGTATGGTTCCAGCATTTTCGAGTTCTTCAATCTGTTTTACGTTTACTTCTTCTTTGATAATATCTGCATATTTTTTGAGAAGTTCTTGAGGAGTTATAGTCATAATAAGCTATATATACCAAATAAATACTTGCCATATATATACTCATGTTGGGTAAAAAAGCAATTAAAAAAAAGCTTATGTGCGGAGACACAAGCTTAGGTTGCTATCTATTGATAATCAAAAAGTTATCTGTCGTTTGGGGTTTTGAGTATTTCGATCATTTCATCTCCATTTTTTTGACTGTTAACTACCATATCTTCTGGATAATTGGAAAATGAACGGGACTCGTTTCCACAAACATATTTAGCATAATCTTCGACCTCTTTCATAGTTCATCTTGTACACGCCAAAATATCGCTAATTCTTGCTTGACCAGCAGCAACGATTCCTCGTAGATTTCCTTGTTGTACAAAATAAAGATTATTGAGATGTCCTGTATAGTCTTTGCTTTCAGGAAAAAATACATATTGTTGATATCATCTAGTTTCCAAAAGATTTAGATGAGAAGGTAATGTGTCTCCCATAAGTATGTTATTGTGTAGATAAAAATATATATGTATATATACATATTAAGTATAATATGTCAATAGATATTTTTTGGAAATAATAAAAAAATATTAGTAAAAAAAAGCCAGCAAATGCGCTGACTTTAAGTATATATTTCTTTGGTATTATTTCTTTTTTTCTTGACGTTTGTTACCAACCATCAGTATGGTAGTATACACAATTACGCCAGTAAGAATCCAAGGAAATCCTGTCCTTGTAAACAAGAAAACAAGATTTTCTGTATCATTTTTAATAAGACAGGGCAGTATCATTGCAATGATGATTATCCACCCAATATACATTATTGTTATTAAAATTTTCATATTAATTAAATATTTCTTTAAGTTCTTCCCAGCTGCCATTTTCTAATTTTTTTTTAAACGTGAAGGTGTATATCATATCTTCCGATATTTCCCAAGATGTCAAAAAATAGCTCATTTCTGTGGGTATTTTCATTTTAAATGTATTCGTATTGATTATAGTATCAACACAAACATAGTTTGGATCAAAAGAATAGTCACTATAAGCTATCCAGCAATTATCATTGATGATTTGCATGATAACATCATTTTCTTTTGATGTAATCAAAAATGATTTACTGAGTTGTCTTACAATATGTTCAAATAAGACGGATCTGGCAAATAGGTCGCTTTGATAGACTATTTGTTTCCGAATAGTTTGTAATTTTTTTTCTTTGTATAAGGTAAGTAACGCCGGTCCTATACCTAGGAAGGAAATTACTCCACCAAAAAACAAAGATATAATTACTACATAGAGTATTCTTTCTTGCTCTGTTTCTGCCTGTGGAAAACAGGTAGAATAGAGAAAATAAAATATAAGCGGTGTCAATAAAACAAACCAAAGCGTTCCTGTCAAAAACAACGCCCCAAAGCTTATTTGGTTGGTTTTTTCATACGTTTCAAAAAGCGTTTTGTTCGCTTCATAGAATAATTCTTGATAATTTTTTTTCATGTTTTTTTTTGTTTTTATTTATTTTGTTTTTTACATAAATATCTCATACAATACATCATCGAGATGCGCGTAGAGCAAATTGAGTTCGTCAAAATATTCAGGAGAATTTTTTTTGTTTTTGAGTGTCCCAGTTTCTATCAGGGAAACTAATTCATCCAAATATTTGCACAACAATTTTTCTTGTTTCTGGGAAATTTCTCTCCCATCAAACAGCCCATTTTTTGTTAGCAAAATATTAATGATTTCGATATTATACAAAAAATTTTGTTGTATGAGAGTATCATTAAAAAATTGTTTGGGATGCTGAATAAATCCCGCATACGCTTCTCTGTATTTGTTTTGTGTAGAGATAAGCGTTTTAGATTTTTGTTTTGGGACACCTATTGGTATGTCCTTTATTATAAGAGGTTTTTTTATATCCTCTGTATAATAATAGAGTACGTGATGGCGTTTGTATTCTACGATAATTTGTCCAATTACCGCACTTCCAATACATAATAGCACCAAAAATGTTGTTGTTTTTTTCATATATTTGTTTTGTTTTTGTTTATGTCGTTTTATCTATTTGACAAAAAAAGTCAATACAAGTGGGTGGTGATAATTTTATTACAAAAAAAAGGTCAGTAAAATGCTACCAACCTTTTATTATCACCACAGATGTGATGTTTAAATTATTTTTTTTATATTCATAAATGAAAGAGAAAACTCATTTTTATTATAATCAAATGATTGTAATGTTAATGAGGTGTTTTTTACATTAACCGTTATACAATTCTCGATTTCTTCAATTTTGTTGTGTAAAACAATACATTTTACGTTTTGTTTCGTTACAAATTGATTGTTCTGAAACCAGCGTAACTTGCTGGCTACAATAAATATTTTGTTTTCTTGTACTTCTCCAAGCTGTTGTAAATACCTGATTAAATCAGGAATAAATGTCATAACAGCAAACTCTCTTGCCTTTTTTTCTAGAATATTTTGTTCTACTTGTATTTCTTCTTGTTTAGGAAGAAAGGAAACTTTGTTGGTTATATAAAACAACAAAAGGTTGAAGAGTAAAATACAACATATGCCACAAAACAAAGTATAGCCAATATTGTGACTAAATACTTCAACATGGAATCCCAAAAATTCCCATCCGGTCAATAGATATACAAGAAGAAGTAGTAAGATGACGGAGAGCGTACATCCAATTCTTTGCATTTTTGTTTCCCATTTTTTTAAATCATTTTTTAACCAAATTAAATGGTCGATTCTCTGTTTGTTGTCTTTTTCAAAGATGTTTTGATAATTTGTGTTCATAAGTAGTTTTGTTTTTATTGTTTTTAATTTTCGTTTTTTGTTTCAAGAATAATATACATATTTACAAACAAAAGTCAAGTAAATTTATATCCTTACAAACCTAATAATTTCTTCTTTTTCTTTGTAGGTGTTGTGGAGTTCTTCCCAATTGGAAAGCGTATCAATGTCGTAGTCGCCAATCGTCGTCCTTCTCAGTTGAATTAATGTTCCTCCAAGTCCAAGTTGTTGCCCAAGCCAGTAAGCGATAGATCTGATATAGGTTCATGATCCGACATCGAGTTTTAATTGTAAAACAGGAAAATCATAATTCAAAATTTCATAATTCTGAACCTTCATCACCTTATGTTCTTCCCTTATTTTTCCTGCTCTTGCATCATCGTAGGATTTTTTTCACGCGATTTTTTTTGCACTAAACGCGGGGAGCGGAAGCTCATATTCTGGGATAAGTGTATCCAATTTTCTTTGAATTTCTCCTAGGCTTGGTGCTTCAACTGTTCCACCTTCCATCTCCAACCCTATTTTTTTTCAATCCTTCATTCGTAATTCAAAATTCTGAATTTTTTCCCAAATTTCCATATCTCGCGTGTCCGTCACTTTAGAAAAATCAATCGTAGCAATATAGGATTTGTCCAATCCGATAAGTTCGGTAAGTTTTTTGGTATCTTTATCGAGTGCGAGAATCATCAGTCCCGTAGCCATAGGATCAAGCGTTCCACTATGCCCCATTTTTTGTTTGGGAAAATGACGTCTGAAAATACGTATTACATCAAAGCTCGTGATTCGGGCTGGTTTATCGACAAGAAGAAACATGATTCAATGGAGAAATTAAAAAAAAGAAATCAGAACTTAAAATTTAAAATTACTTGTAATAAAAAAAGCCATGTATGCAATTCTTTTAATCTTGATACGTGCTAATTGTGTCTAAATTTTAGTTGATTTTTTATATAAAACCACTACTATTCTAGGGATTTTTTACCTTTTACAAACAAAAACATGAAAAAAGTATACGTATTGGCAATAACATTGACGCTTGCAAGTGTAGCATGATGTGCGCAAAAATTGCAGACAATACCTACATTGTCAGGTGATGTTCAAGAAATTTCTGGAGCGATGATTAGTACAGGAACGACAGGCGATATGATGCCACAATTTCCTACAGGTGATATTGATTCATGAGTAGTGCCAATGGTTTCATGAAGTGAAGAAAATCCAACTATAAACACTGGAGTGACTGCTGAGATCAAAGATCTTATCGAAGCGAGACAAACTGAGCCAAAAGATACAACTAAACTCAATGAAGAAGATATCGGATTGATGGAAAAGATTATTCAAAAAATCCAAAATATAGGAAAATAGCCAACAAAATATACCATTAGCTTATACCTTACAAATTACGCCGTAGGCAATTTACCATTTTAGCCAATTAGCTATAAGATATGAATACATTATTTGAGATTATAAAATGAATTTTCTTCTTTTTGACGGTGATTGTTGGACTTTTTCTTTTGAGAGGAAGCGTAATGTTCGGACCAGAAAACCAACTCTTGATCAAACAAATTATTATGCCTGGATATCTCGTTTTTTGTGGAACGATGTTTGGATATATTGCTGCACGTATACAGATTGGATACGACGAAGAACATCCTCACCAAAACAAAATTTTTGTAAGATCATTTATTTTTTGAGTAATTCTTGGTGTAGCTTTGGCAATGATCTATATGTTTATCTAAAAACTGATTTTACATTTCAGACCGATATATGAAAAAATATTTTCTGATTGCGTTGTGTGCGGTAGTGGTATTGGCTGGGTGTAAATCCAAATCATCTTTTTCATTCACATTTGATGATTTTTCTTTTTCTCTTTTTACCAACGAAAAAATATATATACCTTGGACAATAGGTGGTACGGGAACTCAAGATATGCATATTATTACCACTATGAAAGAAAAAACAGCAGAAAACGATACAGGATATAGCAATTCATTATTAGTAGCAAACGTGTTGGTCGATTCATGATTGGTAGTCAAAGATCTTGTTGTAGAAAATACAAAAAAACTCAAAATTCAGCTTCTCAAATATAGTGATATTACCAATACCCCAAAAAATATTACGTGTGGTAAAAAACAATATTCTTGATATGTTACAGCTTTTTCCTACTATGCAGATACGGGAACATTGTATGGTAGTGAATATTTTTTTATCAAAGATACGTCATTATATGTGGTATCATTGAGTAGCGACGAAAAAAAAGATATCCAATCATTTGTTGATAGCACAAAAAATATAACATGTACAAAATAATATTTTAATTTTTTACTCTTTATGATTATGACTTCTCAAGCAGATTTTTTCAATGAACCAAGCAATCTTAGTGGGTGGCAGTTGTTAGGCAAAGCACTTATTGGGATACTTATTTGAGGGATGATTGCAGCATTGTTGTTTGTTATTCTTTCGTTTATGGGAGGAATGTTTACTAGTGCTTTTGGACAACAAGCAGGTGCTACCGTAAATCCACTACTCTCATTGATACTTCTTTTTATTGGATTCCTAAGCACGTTTATTGGAAATATCGCGGTAGGAGGAATATACAATCTTTTTTTCAATAGAAAATATTATAACACGAGCAAGATGTTCGGATTGTTGTTCTTGACGAACGGAATTCTATTCTTCTTTTTGGCTCCTATCTATATCGTATTTGCAGGGCAGATAGATGTACTTTTTCTTATCTTAGGATTCCACATTCTTTTCTCCGTGTTTACTTCGGCAGCACAAATAGAATTTTCTACCAACCCAAATTATTCTGCTTCATCATTTATGGGAAATGTTTTATGATTTGCTCTAGCATTTCTAGCATACGGATTAATATATAAATTGACATGATCCGCGGAAGTACAACAAAAAATTTATTTGTTTATGTTATTACCACCAATTCTTGCATACACATTGATTCCTTTTGGAGCAGGCATCCGAGAAAAAATTTATTACAAATCATACGAATTGGGAAACAACGGATTTTATATTCCATCGATTACAGAAACTGATGATGAAATATCATGAGATGCTTCTCAACCAAACGAATCAGATGAGGTTAATATAGAAGGATAGAAAGTGAATTTAGAATTTAGAAATAAAAAAATTTAGAATTTAGAATTTAGAAAACAACCGTACGTCATTCCCGTGTCTCTCACTCTATAACGTC
>CAZKEK010000040.1:6545-8182 GCA_964551805.1 uncultured Candidatus Peribacteria bacterium | reverse complement strand
GATGCTTGGTTTTCGTATAATTGTGCTACGTTTTCTCTCATGTGACCTTTAAGACCTTCTAAAAAGCCTAATTTGTCCCATTTGTTGATTGTATCTTCTTTGATAACTTTAAGGTGCTTAAGACCGATGTTACCAACAAGACCTGATTCTAATAATGCTCCCATTTTAGTATTGTTTTGTTTTTTATTTTATTTATTACCCTAATTTACCCATTAAATCTTTCATTCTTAAGAACTGAGGATTTTCGTAGGTTTTTGATTCGATTAGAGTAGATGATGAACCTGAAGAAACTGTTTTATTTAATTTTGTTTCAACTGATTCAGTAATTGGTTTTGTATCAACTTTAGATAATTCATCTTTGATTGACTTATAAAGAGATTTTGACTCTTTTAAAGTTTCAACATCGTCAAATCTTCTAAGGATATTTATTTTTTCTTTTTTAGTTGTTGAGTGCTCTGTGAACAATCTTGTTGCATAAGCCAAGTTTGAATTGAAAATAGCAACTTCATTAAGTTTTACTCTGAAAACATTTAACGCTTTTCTATATTCTTCATTCTTTCCTCTCAACATCGTAACTTCTGATTCTAAAGATTCTTTGATATTGATATTAAATTTAGAATGAGCTCTTGGTTTTGGTAAACCACCCTCTCTAAAATTAGAACCCATACCTAAAGTTCTTGCAGCTTCTTTAGTTTCTGCCTTCTTAATTACTTTAGATTTACCTTCCATGTTAGCTCCTTTCTTGAATTCGAATTTAGCTTTTCCAGTACCCATTGTTTTAGGACCTTCTTTTTTGTCTTCTTTAAACCCACCAGAAGCTTTCGCTTTGTAAGTAAACTTAGGACCTTTACCAATTCCAACACCTTTAGGTTTAACAGTAGATTTTTTTGATTTTTTTGGACTGTAAGATTCGTCTAAATCTTCTTCGTCAGACTCGTCTAAATCTTCTTCGTCAGATTCGTCTAAATCTTCTTCTTCAGACTCGTCTAAGTCTTCTTCGTCAGATTCGTCTAAATCTTCTTCATCTGATTCATCTAAATCTTCTTCATCCGATTCGTCTAAATCTTCTTCTTCAGACTCATCGAATTCGATTTCGTACATTACCTGTTCGTCTTCTTCGCTTTCGTCATCATCTTCTTCTAATGATGAATTACCACCTGAATTGAAAATTGAATCAATCACTTGGTCAGTCGTCATGTCGCCATTTTGACCGTCATCTTCAGAATCATCAAAATTAGAGTCCATGTCTTCTTTAATTCTCATTTTTTTATTTTTTGATTTATCCTCAGACTCACCAAGCTTTACGATATATTCTGTATCAGCATCCGTGTCAGTTAAGTGAATATCGTTACCATCTTTTTTAACTATGATTCCGTCATCTTCACCCATTGCCTTGAATACCTTAAGAATTTCTTCGTCAGAAGAATCAGTTAAGTCAATTGGACTTTCATCAGAATCCATGTCCATGTCCACATCAGTGTCTAAATCCATGTCCATATCGTCTGAATTATCAGCATCTACATCAAGCTCAGGGCTTTCAGTGTCAGCATCGATTTCAAATCCGTCTTCGTCATCTTGTTCAGAAAGAGATTCTTTTACTAATTGATTGATTTCTTCCTTCATGGTAGAAGCAAGTA
>CAZKEK010000040.1:0-6445 GCA_964551805.1 uncultured Candidatus Peribacteria bacterium | reverse complement strand
GAAAGAGATTCTTTTACTAATTGATTGATTTCTTCCTTCATGGTAGAAGCAAGTATTCCTTTTGCGTTTTCGGCTATAGCTTCTTCAACATTTTTCATTTGAATAAGAGCCTCTTGTACTAATGATTTATTTTCTTGCATAGAAAAATTAATTATTTATTCTATAAATAGTTCCAAATTGAAAAAAGTTCAATTTTTTATATAGAAATAAAGGTTTTTAGTTGATATACTAAATTATTTAATGATTTACCTGATTGAGAATTAATCCAATCTATTACATTTGAATAGGTGTCGAATATTAGATAGTTTGATACAAGTTCAGTTGCATCTGTTTTTAAAGTCACATAATATGAATCAGAGTTCACATCATTTAATATTAAAATTTGATTAAATTGACTTATTGAATTAATTTGTTTTCCAGTTCCTTCTAAATATGAGGAACATTCTGACCAAGAATTGGCACTTATAATATATTGTTGTGGTGTAGTATTTCCTGATATTGTTGAAGCATTAAATAACATACTTATTTGTATTTTCAATAAATATGTCTTAGACAAAAAAAAAGTGGTCATAGACCACTTTATTCAATTACTTCATCAATTTTACTTTCAGAAACTGAGGTTATTCTCCATTCGTGTGTAAAGCCTTCATACTTCTTAGTCACTTTTGCTTCTACATCAGTTACAGAGTAACCTTTAACTAATTTTTCCTCTCGGATTTTTTTAACTTTTCCTGTGTTCTCATCAGGTAAATCATACTGAATTTTTGATACAAAATACTTTTCGTCCATAGTTTTATTTTCCCAAAAAATCGTTTAATTTTTTCATTAAGTCAATAGACTTACCAACTGGATTAATTTCTGTTTCTTTATGTTTTTTTTCTTCTTCTAAATTTTCTTCATACATAGACCTATCTTCTGGATTTACAAATAAATAAGCACCAGGGGTTGATGGTGATGAAACCAAGTCAAAACAGATTAATTCAAAATCATCCTGAACTTCGTTTCTTTCTCCAACTTTTTTAAGGGAACCAACTCCGCGAGAGGATATACCTAAAGTAACTCCTTGTCTCAATAAATTGGCCGCTAAGTCTCCTTTAGTAGAAACAACACCTATTTCGTGAAAACCTGGTGAAGTTAATAATTTTAACTTACCCATTAATATATTTTTATCCCACCATATCTCAGTTATAATATGAGATACTCTATCTAAATCAATTAAAGATGATTCAGGATGGTTTAATTCTGAAGTTGATAATCCTTTCGCAATTATTTTACTATAGTTATTAGCTTCTCTTTTTAATATTTTTTCAGGGTATGACCTACCATTTCTATTTGGTGTATCGTATTTTTGAAGAACAGCATAGAATTCAAATGGATTTCTATAATCCATTTCTTTTGCTTCTTTCAACATTTTTTCGTTATATCTATCTTTAGGTGAAATCCAACCTGCATCAGACTCAACTAAAATACCGTGACCGAGTTCATTAGATTCTAAAATTCTTAAATTTTTCATTTAGTCTTTTAAAATAAATATATCATTCAACGTAGTTTATTACAATATTTATTTTTTGGTTACTGAAAAGTCAAAGTATCGGTTATCTGTTATATTATTTTTAAAAATATTTTTCACAATTGTTTTTATAGATTCTTTAATTTCTTGTGATTTAAAATCTAATTCTTCGTTAGTATATAGGTTAACTTCGAGATTAAAAAAAGATTTTTTTCCGTGAGAAATTCCACTTGTTCTTAAATCTAAATCAACAATGCTTTTTTCTTGAAAAATGGTGGGATTAATCGAATTAAATACGGAGTGTTTAATTTCTCTACTTAAATTACAAACAACTCGGTTCCAATTATCGTAATCATACTTTGGAGTGACCCATGATTGGATATTTATGTATACGGATTTTAAATTTTTGGAGTCTACAGTTCCATATACTGATTTAATAGGATTGAATAAATTCAGCTTTATACTTTTACCTTTTTTCATTAATTTTCATATTATTATTGTTTAGTTTAGTTAAAAAATAACGAATAATATGTCAGTAGTCAAAAAAATTTTGAAAAAATATAAAGGTATTCTATAATATGATAAATGGGAATTCTATTAAAAAGAAATGATTAGATAGAGTTTTCCAAAGTTTTCAATTTCATGAAACTAATTTGGTCAAATTTTTCTATTTTTAATCTTTCAATTGTTTCTGAAATTTTTGTTTTTGTTTCAAATTCATTTTCTTTTTCTAATAAAACTGATAATTTGGTTATAGCACTTTCACGAATTAAATCAAATTTGCTCTCTAAAGTTTTTGAATCTTCTGAAATTAATTGGAAGAATTCTTTTTTTGAAGATTCGTCCATAGTTTCAATGTAGTTTCTAAGAGTTTGATTTGCAATACTAACCATAGATTTAATTGGGATATTAATGGACTCATTAACCTTTTTTGTTTCTGAAGTAAGGATTTTTACTATATTCTTTTTAGAATCTAATCTTTCAGATATACTTAATTTGTTAGTATATACCAAAGTATCAATATCAGAATATTTGTTCTCTATTTCAGAAATAGTTTTTGGCAATTTAACTAATGGCAATAATTTTTGAATTAAATTCAAACCTTCAGAAATAAATTCTTTAGCATCCGATTCGCTCAATCCTTGTGGAGAACTTAATTGGTCGTATAGGGTATATAGTTTAGACATAGTTTTATTACTTAAAACATTATGTTTAAACTCTCTTAAATATTTTTTAAAATCCTGCTCATTTTGGTAGGATTCTATCAAACTATTTTCAATTATGGATTTAATTTGTCCGAAGGTCATTATATAGTATTTTCAATATAAATATTACGAGTTTAGTAACTTATCCAATTCTTTTGAAATTTCTCCTAAAGATTCTTGTGCATGTCCCAAATCTATGAATGTTGCACCATCAATTAAGTTATTTTCAACTAAAATATTCAAATTATCCATTCTTGATTCAGGTGTCACTTCACCTCCTGGTGGGGGTGGTGGTGCTCCTCCTTCTTCTCCTGTTGGTGGAGGTGGTGGTGCCCCTAATCCTCCTTCCTCTTCTCCTCCTGATGGTGGCGGTGGAGCCCCTAATTCCTCTCCTCCTCCTTCAGTTGTTGCCGCACCTGCTCCTGCAGTTGAGCCTGAAGTACTACCATATAATTTATCAATATTATCAAATATACCTGTTCTTGTAATAACGGTTGGAGTCGCTTTTAATTCTTCACCAACAGCTCTTTCAATTCTTTGTTGTTGTAAATCAAGTCTAACTTCTTCATCCGACCAACCAAATATATGTTTTTTAGCCCATGTTGAAGATGTTGCTTGAATACCATTTCCTGGGTCGGAAACCAAATCTTTATAAAGAAGAACTTTTTCTTTCCATACATCAATTTTCAACAAATCTGCTTGAGTTGATGGATTTGTAAGACCTAAAGTAAAGTTTGAAAGTTCATCTTCAAATCCTAGTAAAAATAAATGTACGATAGCAATTTTATTTAATTCTGCTAACATACTTTTTTGAATTCTATTAATTGTACGAGCGAATCTAATATCTTGTAATGCTAAGTTTTTACCATCTCCAACAACTTCTTCAAATCCTAAGAATGCTTTTGGTACACGAAGTGCAGTCAAAAGTTTCTTTTGGATGTATTCGATATCGGCAATTTCAGATAAGTTAGTTGCTCCTGGTAATGTTGTAATTGGGTCTGGTGCTGCTGGGTCTCTTACAGGAATAAAGTAATCTTGGTCAACAGCCATTTGGTTAAACCTCATATCAACATTACCTGTTTTATTATCAACAACTTGTTCTCTTTTAAATTTATTCGCAACACGTTGAACATATGCTTCAACATCATCGTCATTCATATTTCCTACGAATACTTTAAACATTCTTCTCTCAGGAGCTCTTGATGTACGATAAATCAACATCGCATCTTCCGATAGTAATAATTGTTTCCAAATTCTTCTGGCTTTCTCTAACATAGAAGTACCATAAGGAAGTTTTCTATCATCACCTAATAATCTAAAGTGAGCAATTTCCCATGATTGGAACTCCATATTTTTATTCTTCCAAGTAAAATGAAGTGCTTTTTTATCTTGTTGATTTTCAGGGTTAACCGATATTTTTGCGGTAACTCCAACTTCATGACGTTCTATTTCAATTGTTGGTAATTGTTGAACACCAATAATACCTTTTTCAGGGTCTAATTTTAAATAAATAAAGTTATCTCCATACTTGCATGTGTTTCTTGTCCACATTGGAAGATTGGTATTAATGTCTAAACTATTGTTAAATAAATCAGCTAATACTGATTTAATCCTTTTTGATTCTGAGTAAATTTGAAGAATAAATCCATCTTCATTTGTTGTTGTAGATTCTTCGGCATAGATATCTAATGCAGCTGAAATCTCAGGAGTATACTCCATTGATTCATAGTCATATTGTGCAGATAATCTTGATGGTTCATAATAAATCGCTTGGGAATATAAGTTATTTTCAACTTTTGCCCATTGATTCGTTAAATAGAATGTTTGTTGTGCTTGTAGTTTTTCTTTTTCGTATTCTTCTCTACTTTTTGTGCGTAGTAATTCTTTCTTATCGAACTTAAATGTTGGATAGTCTTGATTTAATAAAGAATTCGGCCCGAAAGTTTTAGACAGTCGTTGCCAAACTGTCATATTTTGTTCACTCATAATACAATTTTACTTATTACCTTGATAATATAAATAGTTATTACGCGCCAAATAACCATCCATACTTTTGGTAGTCTGCTTTAGACGCTCCATTATTTCGAAGATTTTGGTCTCTACCCATTTGAGGAACCATTGGATTAAAGTATTCTGAAGTATTTTTGTTTTCATTAACCACCGTAGACCATGAATTCAACATTGCCTTGGTATGATTGGTAACTTTTTCTAATGATTGGAATGATTTTTCTGCAACATAAATCGCCATAGATATTCCCATAATACAGTCATCATGATGACCTCTTTGATGGTCAGGTCGCCCACTTACATAAATGAACGTATTCATTTCATTATATAATCTGTGAGAATAAATTTTAAAACCATGTCTTGCAGCTTCTTCTAACGCAGCAATAATTTGAACCCTTTTATTATTGAAATTAATTCCAGGAATTTTTTCATTTAACTTTGGGTCATATTTCCATTTATTACTTGTATCCACATTATCTACATACATTCCACCCTCATATCCTAATTCTTGCATTTTTCTTGCAGTCGCAACTCCCATTCCTCCTGTTAAATCCACAACACAATACGCTTTATACATTGTTCCCCACTTATATGCAATCTCCGCAGTTACGTCTGGAGGTACTTTTCCGACATATTCAAGGACTTGCTCCCTTGTATCGAAATCTATTATCTCAATACAACTAAAGTCCTCAGAATCCCCTCTGGAGACATCCACACCCATAACGTACTTATGTCCATTTTCAGGTTCTTTAAATATCCACAATCCACCACCCATTAATTTTGCCTGAGGGTCTCTTAATTGATTTTTAGAAATGTTCTGCATTAAATCAGAATCAAATACGTTATCTCCTGAACCTAAGAAATTACATTCCAATTCCTGAGCAACTTTTCTCCTATCAAATTTTAATTTTTTAACCATTCCCTCAAACCAAGATGAACAAGGTTTATATCCTTTATCGATATAATCTTTAGTTAATTCGTGGTCTCTATCGTATGAATTAGTTATTGATAAATCAACAACAACATCACTAAGATTATATTCATCCCTATTCAATAAAAAATGGACTAAATCATTTGTTTTGACCATATACAAATCTTTTGTATATCTTGGGTCTTTATACCAATACATTTCAGATATTTTGAAATCATTCATTCCTCTTAATGATTGGTCGTATATTTCATAGTAAATTGGGTCATAACCGTTTGGTGTAGATACAACAATAACCTTACCACCCGTAGATAGTGAGGCCATACAGGCAGCCCAGAAATCTCCATCTGCTTCAATATATGCCGCTTCATCAAATATCAATATGGTTGGGGTATAACCACGAAGGGCATCTTTTGATGTCGCAACGGCTTTAACCTCACAATCGTTATTTAATTTGAAATGTCTTTGTGAATTTTTTTCTTGAGAGAATCCAATTCCAACCCATGCTGGCCATTGTTCGGTAAATCCTCTAACCTTGTTTGCCATTTCCACGGCAGTATCCAATTTGTTGGCAATAATTAGAATCTTTTCTGGCTTACTTTTTTTTGCAAATGCAAGTTTTTTTGATGCCCATGCGGCAGTAACCGTAGAAACTCCTGCCTGTCTGTATTTCAGGGCAACATTTTCATTGTAATTATCGTAATCTTCGATTAAGGTAATTTGGTCAGGAAATAAATCTAATGGAACGTATTTGGATACGGTATTATCGAATGTCTGTAAATAAGTACGAAGTGC
>CAZKEK010000039.1:0-8192 GCA_964551805.1 uncultured Candidatus Peribacteria bacterium | reverse complement strand
GACTGGAAATACTAAATTCCTCGTCGACTGTGGAATGTTTCAGTGACCCAAAGAAGTGATGAAACTCAATTACGAGCCATTTCTTTTTGATCCCAAAGAAATTGATTTTATGCTACTTACCCACGCACATATCGATCACTGCGGATTGATCCCAAAACTTCATAAACAAGGATTTACAGGGAAAATTTATGCAACGTCTGCGACTATAGATCTGACAAAAATATTATTAGAAGATAGTGCCGAGATTCAAGAAAAAAACATCGAAGAAGAAAACAAAAGAAGAAAACAACAACATCTTCCACCAAGATTTCCTATGTATACGGTTGATGAAGCAGCAAAATGCACACCATTATTTAGTCCTATAGAATACACCAAAACATATAATTTTACGGACACCATCACGGCAAGATTTGTGGACGCAGGACATATCATGGGATCCGCGAGCATAGAACTCTTCGTGACAGAAAATGGAACCACCAAAAAACTCGTATTTTCGGGAGATATCGGACAATGGGATACGCCCATTATTCAAGATCCAACCCTTATCCAAGAGGCAGATTATCTTTTTATGGAATCTACTTATGGAGATAGACTACATGAAGATACGGCAGGAAAAGAAGAATTACTCACCAAACATATCAACGAAACCTATGCCAAATGAGGAAGATTACTTATCCCATCGTTTTCTGTAGAAAGGACACAAGAACTTCTCTACTTTTTCAATATCATTATCAAAAACGGAAACTTCCCCAACGAAAAAATATTTTTGGATAGTCCATTATCCATCAAAGCTACAGAAATTTTCAAAAAACATACAGAATTTTTCGACGAAGAGGCTACCCACAAATATCCCAATGCATTTTCTTTTCCTCAGTTGCAATGCACGGAAAATATAGAAGATTCAGTCAAGCTAAATACCTATGCAGAGCCATGTATCATTATAGCAGGAAATGGAATGTGTACCGCAGGGAGAATTACTCATCACCTCAAACATGGATTGGGAAGTGAAAGAAATACATTACTCTTCGTTGGATTCCAAGCAGAAGGAACATTGGGAAGACGTATTTTGGAAGGAGAAAAAAGAATACGAATGATGGGAGAAATGATTGATGTAAAATTGGATATAGCCAAAATAAATGGATTTTCTGGACACGCTGATGCTGACCAACTCTTGAGACGAGCAAAAGGATTTACCCATCCACCAAAAAAAACATTTATCGTTCATGGAGAATGAACAGCACAAACAGCATTACAAACCAAGCTTGAAACAATAGGTTTCACGTGTAGTATCCCAAGTATAAAAGACCAGATAGAACTATAAAACATATTTATTTTTTTATTACCATGCATCATGAAAAAAATCTTTCTTATCACAACTGTACTGACCACAATAATGCTTGCAGGATGTGGAACCACACCACCAACAATCAGCGAAAACACAAGCACATTTTCACTAATTGCCAATCAAACAACAAAATATCCCTATACCCGAAAAATGACTAAACCAGCGATTACTGAAATGACAAACTGGGACGCGCTCCAAAATGGATTTCACGATGTATGGAAAACGACCTATCAGCCAACAACAATAGATCTTGCTGATCCTACATACAAAGAGCAATGTTTCACGTGATGATTTGATATAAAAAGTGCAGAAGACGGAACTATACTCAAAAACATTCCTTTCAAAAGTTTCAAAAACAATACAACCCTAGAAATAACAGGTACATACAATGGTGTATGATTATGATTAGAATTTTCTCAACAGCAAAAAGATTTTTTTGCACAACATGGACGAATGATTAGCAAAGCTAATAGTGGATTTTCACAAGAAATGATAGCACAAACATCATACGAATCTGATGGAAGTCGACAATGAGGAGAATGAGATGAACGAGCAACCAACCACGAAAAAATAGGAGGTATAAATAGTCCATACAAAAGATATCCATACAATACGATATTAGTAACGAGTGATTTATTGTTGCATATCTATCATAGACTTTTTGACAACTCATTAAAATTCTACGAAGAATCAGTAGCAAGACCAATGCTTACACAGCTTTCCACATCATTATTCCAAAAATTTATAGGATTGGCAAAAAACACAAAAGATTCAGAACTCAAACAACACTATGAATTCCTAGCGGCGTATCGATCTATCCCCTACAGCATTTTGATTCCCAATGACGAATTGATAAATACGATAACTACCAACGCAAACGAAAATCCAGACTCAGCAGATATTACAGATGAACAAATACAAACTATCATCACCAAAAGACAACAATCATTGCTCAAACAGCTTACCCCTAGATACCAAAAACCAGTACAAGATACGCTCAAAGAAATTCTCGCAGCAAGCAATTCAGAAGGAAAAAACATATTGTTGGAAACACTATCACCAAATCTATTAACAAGTTTTACATGATTTGATGGACTAAAATTTGACTATACTCAGTTTAAACCAAGAGCACATTATACGACAGACAGTCTACTCAAAACCTATTTTATAGGTATGAAACGATTGATGAGAGAAAAATTATTTTTTGCTGACAAACAAGTTACGACAGCAGCATTGATTATGATCAATAATATCAAAAACGCAGAACTCAAACAATTCAATGAATTTTATACCTTTATCCAAAAACTCATTGGAGAAGATGATGACGTAAATATCACGGATATCCAAAAATTCATCACTACACAATGACGAAAATCAGACAAAGATATTATTGGAAAAACAAACGAAAATACGCAAACATCGCTTCAAAAACTCAGACCACAAAAAATAATGTCAGTCTCATATTCTACTCCTGGAGTCGGTGATGTTACCGAACAAAAAGCCAAAGACATAACTGCAGGATTTATATTTTTCTGAGAAAAATTTACTATTGATAGCCGATTTTTTGACCAATTTACTGCAGGAAGCGCAGAAAAAGAAAGTGAATATAAACCACGAGTACAAAGTGCATTGATGGTTGCCGACAATCTCATAAATACACCCGTTACCCAAAAATTTGCTGCGCTACGACTAGAAAAAAATCAAACAGCATTTGGAATCTCTTCCAGCCAAAGAGCAGGATACAATACAATAAAATGAAATGTTTCCAAAAATACCATTCTGACAACATTCGACTTTTGATCTACCGTTTATCACACTCGACTCAATATCTTAGCTACCCTATTCATCGACGGAGGAAAAAACATTCCTTACTTTATGGAAGACGCACTCTATCAAAACAAAATACTCAACACCTATCTTGGTAGTTACACCGAGCTCAAACATGATACATTATTATACATCAAACAAGCATACGCAGAAATGTGAGGTGGTGGAGAATGACCATGTACATTTACGGTAGAGCCGCCAGCACTGCCAGTCCCTAAATGATACGTAGAAGCCAGTCCAGATCTTATCGATCAGTTACTAGCTATCACCAAAGAAACAAACAAATATTTTACCGGAGAACAATATACCCAATATTTGGACTATCTCCAATTTGTCAAAAAAATAGCAGTAGCACAAACCAAAAACCAAAAAATATCTGACGAAGATTTTGACCAATTAAGACTTGCCGCACAAACATTATACACGATAGCGACACCTACAAAATTGTTTGGCTACGCATTACAAAAAGAAAAAAGATGATCAATTATTGCAGATATTTTTACGTCAGGAAAATATGGACCACTCTATGAAGCAGTAGGTAGACCGTATCTTATGACGATGATGATCAAAGACACCAATGGCGCAAGAATTGCAATAGGACCGATATTTAGTCATTATGAATTTTACGCTGGACAAGCATCATTTGAGGCAGTAGGAGGAGGAAGACTTACCGACCAAGATCGACAAAACAATTACGACGGACTCAAATGAGCCAACGAAAAAAACATACTTTCACTTCCCCTCAAAGAAATACTACAAACCATTACTCCATAAATCTTTTCTATGCAAAAAAAAATATACGGACACTATTCTCTGATTGGGATGGTAATAATAATGGTAGCAATCCTAGCACGAATTTTTGGTGATTCCACGAAAAACAATATTCGAGAAGAAAATAGTCAGCAAAAATATTTTGCGATTGTTCCTCACTTTACCCTACAACCAAAAACAGGAGAAACATTTTATCGCCTACTCCAAACCACATATAATATAGCAAAAAAAGAGCCGATAAATATTGTGCTCATCAGCCCAGATCATTTCAATGCCAACAAAAACCCTATTGAGATGCTCTGTGAAGAAAGCAAAAGTTTTTGTTATAAATGAATGTGTTTGCCAGCAAATGCATTACCAAAAACGAAAACGAGCTGATGTTTACCACAAGACACAACAAAAGAACATGGGCTTGGAGAACAGTTTTCCTTTATCAAACAGACATTTCCTCACGCAAAAATTTTTCCTATAGTAGTACAACCAAGAAAATTTGTAGGCGATACAGAAATAATTAAACTACTCGATACCTACAAGTTTAAAGGAAAAACAATAATTATTTCTTCTGTAGATTTTTCTCATTATGTAGATGAAAATTTTGCATTGCTTCATGACAAAAAAAGTTTCTACACACTAAACAATGCCACCTCGAGCAGCGAATATAGCGCATTGGAAGTAGATTGTCCGAGTTGTCTGTATATCACAAATACGCTTGCACAACACCAGCAACAATATCCAAAACTTTTTATGAGAGATAGTAGCAGCACGATCGCTGGCAAAAATTTAGGAACAGGAAACACCTCAAGACAGTTCATCTATTACACCAACAAAAAAGAAACCACCAATGGATTTACACTGGCATTTTTTGGCGATTTGATATTTGATAGACAAGTAGCTACAACATTACTTACCAAGGAAAAAATATACCAACAATTCAAAACATTTTTTCAGAATGAAGATACGAAATTATCGCCATCCACCTCCCCACATAGAAAACTATTTGGCATAGATTTCGTAGGACTCAATTTGGAAACACCAACAGTAACCAACAAAAAAACTTGTCAACCATCAGGCAAAACAGTAACGTTTTGTTCATCTGATATAATTCTTCCGTTTCTCAAAGACATAGGATTTTCTTTAGTAAATCTAGCAAACAACCATAGTTTTGATGGAGGAACACAAGCACACCTAGAAACCGTCCAACACCTCAAAGACAATGGATTCAATTATATATGATGGATCAGAAATGGAAAATATTTTGAACATAATTATGTACGAAGAACAAGTATTCGTGGGATAAAAATTGCCTGGCAATGATTTGATTTTACTATTACGCCAAGATCATTATTTTCGTGATATTGCAATCAACTCAAAAAAAACACAACAGACGGATATATAAACATAGTATCCGTACATCGATGAAGAGAATATGAAACCACTCACAATGTAGAACAAGAAAGTCTAGCGAAGCAACTGATTGATTGTGGAGCAGATAGCATTATTGGTCATCATCCGCACGTTATCCAAGATATCTGATATTACAAAGGAAAACCAATCATCTATAGTCTGGGAAATTTTTTGTTTGATATGCAAAATCCGCCAGAAACAAAAAATTGATGATATGTATTGATTGATTATCAAATCAACGACAAAATAACCCTTTCAACAGGAACAATCAACGCAAGCATATATAAATAAAACCCCTTTTACGTCATTCCAGCAATAAGAAATTGCAGCCGGAATCTATACCATACAAATCTACTTATCAAAGCAAACGGGATTCCCGATCAAGTTGGGAATGACGTACAGTTGTTTTCTAATTTCTAAATTATTTGTTTGTTTCTAAATTATTTGTTTGTTTCTAAATTCTAAATTCTAAATTCTAATTGCTAAATTAAGTTGATTTTGTGCATTAAAAACATACTATTTTTTAGGTAGCTAAAAGAGCTAAAAAATTTATTGTATTCAAAAAGAGAAAATGATAAAAAAATCACGAGAACATATCAAAAAAAATTGATTAATAATCATAGGAGCAGCACTAATGGCAGTTTCTCTTTTTTATGTCATAAACAATCCTGAGGTATTTATGACAAGCGTACTTTCACTCCAAGAAAAAACATTTATCATAGATAACTGACGAGATATAGCATACAAAACAAATAGCTGAGCAGTAGATGTCTTTATGTCACAACAACTCAATACCCCAGCACATATAGATTTTACCATAAGTCTTGATCCAGAAAGCATTCATCTAGATACACAAAATAGTAGTGGACAAGGAATCCGAACACTAGATACATCAGACAAAAACAATATAGCTATCCAAATAGCGCCAAGCGAAAACATAGACAAAAATCAAAGTATATTTGTATTGCCGTTTAGTGGAGAAAACAAGAATATTTTGTTAAGTGAGGCGGTGGCAACATTTGCCAACGGACAAGAAAAAAATCTTTCTATCTGATCACTCAACCAAGTCATTTCTCATACAAAATAAAGCTTTATCACTGATTATATCACAATGAGTTTTTGAAAACAACTACGTATTGCAGGAAGTGTTGCTGTATTAACGCTTTTCTGATGATTCATGGCAAATATTGTTCACGCTGCGAGTCCTGACGCTTTTCTTGTAGAAGTAAGCCCAAGTTCATTTGATGTAAATCAAGCAGTAGATATTACCATAAAAGCAGTTAAAGCCAATGGAGAAATAGTCAAAGATTATCAGTGAGATGTCTTTATAGAAGTAAAAGGGATCGTTGATGCAGCTGACTTTACCGTACCAAGCGACGGACTCTATACATTCACTGCACAAGATCAATGAGTAAGATTATTTTCCAAAGGATTAAGCATAAAAAAATCTTGAACATTTACGATAAAAGTATCTGACTTTCCCGATGATAGTATCATGGGAGAAAAAACTATTATTGTAGGAAGCAACCAATCTGCAAGTGCAGCAGAAGGAATAACAATTATTTCACCGGTAGCTGGTGGAATAGAAAAAAACAGTATTGCCAACGTTATGGCATCAGCAACATCATTACCAAATGCTCCGTATGAAATATATATCAACAGCAATGTTGTATCCGAAGGTATGACAAACGCAAACGGAGACATTAGTGCGTATGTTAGCGGAATAAAAGCAGGAGACAATATTCTTCAAATAAAGATTCTGAATGCAAGCAACGAAGTGATCGGCGAATCAGAAACGACGTCATTCACGTACCAACCTATAAAAGACGGAGTATTTACTAGCATCAAAATAACACCAAACGGAAAAATCAATCAATGACAAAAAGCTAGCTTTACCGTAAATACAAGTGATAGTGTAACATCCGCACAAATAAAAATTGGAGACAACAAAGCTGTTCCTTTAGACAAAAAAAGCGCTGGAGTCTTTACCAAAGATATTCTAATAGAAAAAGAATGATTGCAACAAGTAGATGTCAATCTTATTGTCTTAGGACAAACAAAATCAGATACGGGAGTAGCAAGTATCTTTGGAGAAAAAGGAAACGCAATCGGAAAGATTAGATTATATTCTGACAGTATTGATAAAACAAAATTGAATGTAACGCGAGAAAGTATAGGAACCACACCACAATACAAAATAAGTTATGGAACAAGCCAAAACAATCTTGATCTCTCTGTAGTTGTACAAACCAACGAAATTATTATCGAAAACCTCAATGTTGGTGATGTCTATTATTTTCAAATTACTCCACTCGACGAATCATGAAACCCAATAGGTACAGCATCAGACATCACACAAGCAAAAATATGAGAAGAAGCAAGCTGTGTTGTTGTGGGTATTACGGTTACCGGACAAAAAATTTGAGATAAATATTACCTTGTACGAAGTGGCGTAACCAATGTAGAAAAATATGTTATTTATAGAGCAGAATTTGAAACAAGTGAAATAGCAAACATGCAAAAAGTAGGAGAAACAACAGGAACTATGTTTGAATATCCATTCAATAAATTTGCCAAAAAAGATCAATATGCATATTATCTTGTAGAAGCGATCTGCAAAGATGGTACTTCACTCAAAGTAGACAATGTCAAAAAAATACATGTATGACCAGTAGAAAATATTCTCCTCATTATTTTGATAAGTCTATTTGGCTACACAATCTATAAACTTTACGAGTTTTCCAAAAATTAAACTATATTCCAA
Source organism: uncultured Candidatus Peribacteria bacterium (assembly GCA_964551805.1). Classification (GTDB taxonomy): domain Bacteria; phylum Patescibacteriota; class Gracilibacteria; order Absconditabacterales; family Absconditicoccaceae; genus CAJBLF01. Next base: position 81 of record CAZKEK010000039.1, on the reverse strand, counting down.
GCCTCAAAAGAATTGATAGTTGTTAATTTTTAGTTGTTAGTTGAATTGTTATGTCAGAAATCAAAAAAAAATATAATCACT
>CAZKEK010000038.1:0-8220 GCA_964551805.1 uncultured Candidatus Peribacteria bacterium | reverse complement strand
GGTATCTGGTATTGCCTGAGAAGCAAAATAAATATAGCTGCTATACAAACGCAACAAAATGGACGCAGAACCCGTAATAATGATAATAAAAAATGAGATTAAAAACAATTTTCGATACTGATCATGATATTTGGATTTGGTTTGTCCGATGACGCCACTTTCTCCAAACAATATTTTGCTCGGAGCACTTTCTTGGGTATTTTGGATTTGAATTCCTAAATTTTCTAGATGTACTTCTTCTTTTGCAGGCAGTGTTTTTTCTTCTGCATTGATCTGAGAAATAAGGTTGGACGCAACAGGAGTGGTATCTAAATCATTGAGTTTTAAATTTCCCATATTGGAAAAATCTGGTCCTGATGAACCTGGAATACTGGTAGTTGCTTGGATATTTTCTGATTGCTTTTGTTCTTCCATCAAAGCTATTGGGAATAAATTGTATTCCTTTATAGTATACTCACAATAGCTATAAAAATCAAAAATATGCTTAGCTTAGGTTATTTTGGATTGACAAATTTAGTAAAAATGATGATAACACCCGGGTGAAATTTTAATTTAATTTATTTATACGTTTTTCTATTTTTTAAACGCTCCGCTGGGGTTACTTTTTAGTTCGCACACATTCGTATGACTCACTTCGGCTCGAATAGGGGGTACGCTAGTTTATTTTTGCTTGATTAATAAAAATGGCGAGTTTATCGCCATTTTATGCAGAAGTTTAAAGAAACTTATGTGTTTTTATTTGCAACATGAGCTAAAGTTTGCTCTTTGAGTGCTTGCATTGCTTGAAGATATTCTAATTTTACGTCATTAACTTTTTTTCCTTCTTTACTAATGGGTGCACCAACGTTCATAATGTATTTTCCTGTTTTATCTTCGTACATATACAATGGAATGATATCATATCATCAAAACTTTGATTCTTTTGCAAACGTATTGGCTAATTCATCTTTGGTTTCCTCTCCAAATTCTTGTTTACCCGTAGGATGCATACGCGTATTTTCGTATGGAGAAATCCAAATATTTCCTCCTGTTGTTTTTGCTTTTTGGAAACTTTCTTGATTGTAGGTTTCTCGTTTTCTTTGCGTACTTAATGGAACCTTTCTTCCTGCGGTTGTATATACAGGGACATATCATGGATTTCCGATAAATACTTTTAATAGTTGTTGAGCAGTTTGTCCTATAATTGTATCTGGATTAACGTGATTTGCCATAGTAACTGGCATTATTGATATTCATTGGCTTTGGAGATATTTTTTTGTCATGAAAAAATCAACAGGCAATGTTCCTAGCCATTTTCTTTTGGAAAGTAAGTGATTTGGACAAAATAAAGAAAATTTTCCTTCGGCATTTTCTGATGTTACTTTTGCCAAAATACCGTGAGTATCTATCACTTCTATCGTATTTTTTAATGGTCCTATATATTCTTGAGCAACATCATAGCCAAGTGTTTCCATATATATTTATTTGTATATAAATGATTTATTCTTGTCTATTATATTCCTTCTGAGAAAAAAATGCAAATTTAAAAAAAAGGAACGGATAAACCGCCCTTTAATGTAAATAATTTGTGCAATTGAAATCAAAACATAATGATAAGTATCACAGCATTTATTGCGACGACAATCATGAACAATACAATAATAATTGTATTCAATATTTTTATTTTCATCTTTTTTTATTTTAATTGTTTTTATTTTTTTGTTATGTATTTTATAACTATTTTAAGCTAAATGTCAATTCTATAAATTATTTTTATATGTACCCCGCACCCGGGTGGAAATTAAAAAAAATGGCGAGGTTATCGCCATTTTGCTGGTTTTGCTGGTAAATACTTATTCCTTCCATTGATAATATTTTTTGAATACCCAGTACAAGAGTTTATTTAGTACAATATCGTAACTTCCATACTGCTCTACTTTGATACCACCTAGCGATTCTTTGAATGCGCTTACGCTTGCAAGTGGATGATTGGGGAATCCTGTTGGTGCGCCTCCCATGAGATCACAATAGACAAATCCGTTGTCTCTCGCTCGAGAAAACATTCTATATTTGAGGTAATGATGGGAACCAACATTTCCAAATTTTCTATTGGTGAATCCATACATGTAAATGATGTTTTTGCCGTCATAGAAGCAGATACTTCCTGAAACAAGCTCTTGCCCGATACTGGTAACAAACAAATTTCCACAGGCATGCTGAGTAATATATCTAATCAAACGTTCAAACTGAACATAAGGAATAACATTAAATCATTTATGTCCTGAGGTTTCTACTCGTTTTTTGTAAAATAAAGGATACTGATCCGGAGCCGCCATCCCAAATTCTATCTGTTTCCCGATAGCTTTTCTGATACGTTGTCTAGAACCAGAATTCATTTCTTCCACCAATTGTTCATCAGATTTGGAGACGTCGATAATGATGTCACTATTTGGCATATTTTCTCTAAAGGCAACCCTGAGTCCATAGTTTTCGCAGAGAAATGTCTGGAGGTTGTTTCTCATATGCATCATATCGTCTTTGAATTCCTCTGATCTATGAGAGACATTTTCAAAACTAATAATTTCATTGACTATCCCTAATTGGAAAAAGATTCATTTTTTTCTGAATTCTTTTTTGATTCTGGCTATTTCACTACGGACATATTCCTTGTCGCTAGGCAGTTCGACTCCCATGACTTGGTACCATTTTAATATTCGCGGACCTATTTTTTTTTCTTTTATCGTTCCAAAATATTCTTTACCAAAAAGCTCTACCGTGAACGTAGGTTTACGATAAATAATGGTCTGGATATCTTTTCGAAGTTGCGATTGGTAAAGGTTGTACATAGTTGGAATTTAGAATTTAGAATTGAGTATTGAGAATTGAGTATTGAGTATTGAGTATTGAGTATTAAGTATTAAGAATTGAGAAGTTAGAAAACAACCGTACGTCATTCCCGACGTTTAATCCGCTTTAGCGGATAGATCGGGAATCCAGTTTGCCTGTAGTAATGACGTAAAAGGGGTGTGTTTAGAAGTTAGAACTTAGAACTTAGAACTTAGAGCTTAGAATTTAAAATTCAGCTATTATTTATCAACCTTTAAGCAACTTTTAGTCTACTATTCGTCAACCTTTCAGCAATCTTTCGTCTACTATTCAGCAACTTTTCAATGCTCTCAATTGTTTAGCATTTATTTAACATATGGACATCAAAAAATCTTTAGCGAACTTTTATGATGCGCAAGCAGAAAAATATGCGCAAACAAGAAACAAACATCGATCAGATGCAGATATTTTTTTGAATGCACTACAAACATACAACAAAAAAACTATTCGTATTTTGGAGTTTGGATGTGGAAGTGGAAGATTATTATCCCAACTCAGTCAGCTCAAAGATATAAAAATCAATTATACCGGTATTGATATTTCCAAAAATTTATTGAGCTTTGCAAAAAAACAGATACCGCCAAAAAGCACCCACATTAAAGCTACTTTTTTGTGTGATGATATTGTCCATGCGATTACGACATTCCCCCAAGAATCATTTGATTTTGTCATTGGTATTGCAAGTTTCCAACATATTCCTACCCCCAAAGAAAGATTTTTTCTGACCAAAAACATCTATAGAATCCTTGATTATCAGGGAAAATGTATAATGACGAACCGATCTTTTTCTTCATGGTTTATTGGAAAATATAAAAAAGCTCTCTGCACTGCGCTACGAAAATATATATATTCCCTAGGAAAATATGAACGAAACAATATTTTAATTCCTCGAAAAAATGGGAAAACTACAAGTCAAAGATTTTACCATATATATACGCTTCGCGAGCTCAAAAAACTCATTACCATGAGTGGATTTATTATTGAAAATATTGGATATATAGATAACCAAGGAATGATTATTCCTGATTGGAAAATCTCCAAAAATAGTCTTGTGATAGCAAGCAAAAGTATATTCTTGCAAACAGAAGAAAATTAGTTATTCTCTCCTCTATAGAGTTTTTATCATTTTATTCTTATTTCCATGAAAAAACTTTTTTCTCTTTTCTTGATCGCTGGAGTACTGTTTATGTTTGGATGTGCAAACAATTGAACAAACTCTAGTACTACAAATTCATGAGCACTATCATCAACAACTGGACAAGAGGTTGTTCGACAACCCTACCACAATACGATCAAATGATTTTCTTTGCAAGTACCAGAAACACGAACTATCCAAGAACATGTGTTTCAATCTGATGTAGTATTTTTTAGTCCTCTTGGTCAATGAGACACCATAAAAGAAAATATTTCTGTCTTACAAAAACCATTGGACAAGACACTTACTCCAAGCGAATATTATGATATTACCAAACCAGAATTAGCAAAAACTATGCAAGATTTTGTAGAAGTAAGCAACGAAACAATAAATATCAATGGTATAGATGCACAAAAGGTTATTTATAAAGGAACACAATGAGGATTGGTTTTGGAACGTGAACAAGTATATTTTATCAAAGACAACGCATCTTATGTTGTTACCTATACAGCACCTGCTACTACGTTTGACCAGTTTGCTCAAACTATGGATGCAATGATAGCTACCTTTGAAATCAAATAAGCAAAAAAAATATAAGCAAAAAAGCTTCAGTAGAACACTGAAGCTTTTTTTGTTAGATAATAAACAATTATTTACTAATTGCTTTTAATAATTTTCTAAATTCCTCTTTATACGCCACAACATAATCTATTCTATTTTGAGGGTATACAGCATTTTCATTGAAATGCTGATAATGTTTGTCAGCAATTTCTTTGTCTGGATTATCTGCTTGTTCGTAATGAACATCAGGATAGAGATAAATAAAGATACCTTCATAAGGTTCATCTTCAATCCTGACAGCCCCTTCACCAACTAAAAAGTGTCGTCTTTTGCAAATGGCGCTTTTTCGGTGTTCACAGCAATTTTGTTGGAACACAGCAAATAAATCTTTGATTTTAATCAAAGGAATACGATATTCCTCATCAAGATCATCAATATATTCAGTATTGATTCCATCAAAAAAGCTTTTTGGAATAGACGGTTCATCATCCTCAGCTGTTGTACTATCAAAATGTTCCTCTTTAAATTCTTCGTCAACATTTTCAATAATGTCGCTGGTTAATTTTTCAGCTCCAAAGAGCGATGCAACTGAATATACCCCTTGGCATGTGGTAATGATATGGGTGAATTCAAAGTCATTTCCTTCTAATTTTATGTAGTCGTTGGAATGAACTGTTGTGTCCACCAATTTGTTACACAAATATACCGGCATAGTAAATGGGATTATTTTCCCGCTTTTTTTTGCCATGAGCGATACAAATATATCTCTCAAATCATCATCAACAATGATTGGTTTAATAAATTGTTCACCTTTAGGTACAGGTATAGCATCTTTTTCACCACCGCTATGCATGGCAATAATCTCTGACATCGGTTGTCCATCATCGTCTATGTGACCAAAACGGAGATCTGATGATTGAATTTCTACTTTAGGTTTAGCATTTGATTCAACATTTGTGTTTGATTTAGCTGTTGATTTTGGCAATTCATCACGTAGTGCTGGCAATATTTCACCATTACCGTTATGAATTCCTATTCTAAAATCGTCGGGATGAATCCCATTACCAGGTTCTTCTACAATTTTTTCGTTTTTCATTTTTTTTGTTTTTTTTAGTGAATTTTTTGTTTTGTTTGTTTTTATACTATATATATTTTATACAAAATATCAAGTTGTTTTGTTATTTGTATAATTGATTAAGTGCTCGCATAAAGATTGCGGTGCTTTGTCCTACATTCATAGATTCTTTTATGCCTTGCATAGGAATATACACTACGTGATCGACTAATTTCATCGTAGATTCGAGGACACCGTCGACTTCGTTTCAGAAAATTACTGCCGCACCCGGGTGCGAAGTTTTTGGTAATGAAGATAATGACATTGCATCTGGCGTTATTTCCGCAGCAAGCACCTGTAAATTTTGTGATCTTGCATATTCGATAGCTTCTGGTGTGTATCCAAATTGTTTCAATCCGACATGGTTTTCTGCGCCAAGCGAGGTCTTTGCGACTTTTTGCGTATCTTCTGGCGATGGTGAATATCAGGTCAATCGGACCTGCCATCCGAGCGCGTCTGCCGTACGAATAATGTTTCCGACATTGTATGCGGAACGGATATTTTCGAGAATAATAACGTTCATAGAAAAAATATGTTAGTAAACAAAAACGTGAAAGAAAATCAGAAATATTTTTTTATGCTTTTTTGAGAAATTTTTCTCTATAATTTTCTTCATAATATATTTTACTGGCTTCTGCAGGCCAAAGTTGTCTTTTGGTAACTCACTTTTTCTGGTTGGCGTCAGCTATCATCGGTACACCGTTTTCTATACCAGTAAAAAAACCCACATGCCCACAACTTTTGTTGTCATCCACAAAGAATAATAATGCTCATACTGGAGGCAATTTGGAAAGCTGGGTTCCGCTGAATGCTAATGTTTTGGTGGGGCGAATTTTGTTGAACATCCTTACCGTACCTGCTATACTATTTATTGTATCTTTATTTTCCTGTTTCGTTTCTATCTTGGTCAATACTGCTTTGACAAACTGGTCACACACCAATTTTCCTGGACCTGTACCGTAGGGAATTTTTTTTGGTCTGTCCGTAAAATCATGAATAGTAGTAGTAACATTTTCCAAATATTTTTTTGTATTTATATTTTCTGACAACTTGGATATATTGGATTTCATAGCCAAAGGTATCGGTTGGTTGAGCGTTTTTACGGTTTTGAGTTCTAGCGCTGACAAGGCATCGAGTGGTTGTGATGTTTCTTTGGATTCTCCCATATGCGTAGAGAAATAAATAAATGTATCCCTTTGTCTATAGCTTTTTTTGGTGATTTTACAAGAAATATTGATTTATTGTTTGGCTTTGTTACAGTGGACTCGAAAAGAAGTTTTTTATTATTTTATCGTTATGGATGTGAATTACTGAATTTCTTGCTACGTACATCACGGCTTTTATCCAGCAAACTGGATATATTACGGTATTTTTGGGGATGATGATGGAAAGTATGATTTTTCCCGTGCCAAGCGAAGCGATTATGCCATTTGCAGGATTTCTGGTAGCGACCAAGCATTTTAGTCTCCAATGAGTGATTATTGTAAGTACGATAGGAAGTATCATCGGATCGTTGTTGTCCTATGCCATCGGATATTATGGAGGAAAACCATTCATCAGAAAATTCTGAAAATATTTTTTGTTGGATGAAGAAGAATTGGAATCTACCGAACATTTTTTCAAAAAAAAATGAAGCATTACTCTACTTATTAGTAGATTTATCCCTGTTGTAAGGCATCTTATTTCTCTTCCTGCGGGAATGGGAAAAATGAATCTGACCAAATTTGTGATCTACACGACTATCGGTGCGGGACTCCGAAACACCTTTTTGACGCTCGTCGGTAAATATTTGAAAGAAAATCGAGAATTGGTTATGCAATATAGCAAAGTAGTAGATATCGTGGTTTTGGCGATTTTAGCTTGACTTATTGGACGATTTATATATCGTCAAGTTTCAAAAAAAAGAAAAAACAAAAACAAATAAAACAAAATATCATGGAAAACAAAATCAAACTAAAATTAGAAACTTTTGAGTACATTCTGTATAAATTTGCCGAATGGCATCCAAAATATGTAAAAGATTATCCGTCACAACCTTCAATATATCGGGTATGGCGGTATTACACTATGCATAAAAAGGGAAAGATCTATAACAATGCAGAAGAACTCGGAGAACGCGATATTCTTTTTCTCTTCTTTGTCTGTACAGCAAGTATAGATAGAGAAAAAATGTTTGAACTCTTTGATAATTTTCATGCGATGCACACGGAAATTTATGATTCAGATTGTAAGATAGAGGGGAGGTGTAAAAGCGACAGACTAGCAGGAAATATCGAACTAGATGTTCTTCAAAATTATCAATTTAATGAGAATAGCTTCTCTAAAAAAGAAAAATCTAATCCTGATATTCCTTATCGAGAAATAGATGATGCTATACAAAGATTAGAACGTATTGATCCTTATTTACTCTACAGGGGACGATTCGATCTAAAATTTTTATTTTCTCGTCATACATCATTTGAGATGTATATGTATAGAGAAGATTCAAGTAAGATTTTAAAAGAAATTCTTGTAACAGAAAAATCTTATTTTGCAGCTAAAAAAG
>CAZKEK010000037.1:0-8301 GCA_964551805.1 uncultured Candidatus Peribacteria bacterium | reverse complement strand
GGCAGCATCTCAGCAGAAATAGCATCGAAGATATTGTAAAAAAATATGCTAAGTTGTGAGGAATAAACAAAAAAGTCACCCCACATACCCTGCGTCATAGCTTCGCTACGACACTCATAAAAAAATGAGCAGACATCAGAGCAGTACAGACATTACTCGGTCACGCTTCGATTACCACGACACAAATTTACACTCACGTAGATGATAAACATTTACAAAAAGTACATAATTTACTTGATGAGTAATTTATTATATTAAATATATACTACCAATGAAAGAAATACAATATTATCAGACAACAGAAGAAGAAATTCTTTCTAAGAAGAAGAATATATTTATAGCAATTTGTTTAGGAAATAAGTTTTTCTTAAATAAAGATAAAAGTCTAAACAAAGAAAATATGTTAAATTATATACATTGGGCACTAGAAAACACAAAAGATAAACTTTTAATAGTTATAGCAGACGAAATTCAACTAACTAATTATATAGTAAGAAACAAAAATTCAGTAGAAAGAAATATACAACGCATTAGAGACGAATCCAAAATAATAGAATCAGATCTCAACGAGATTATTAGCACACTAAGCAAAAAACAACAAGAGAAAATAAAGGTCATCAAACGAAAAACATACGAAGAAGAAGATGAATTTTACAAAAAAACAGTGGATATAGTTTATCAAGAGTTCAATTCTAATGAGTTTTTCAAAGCTACTTTATTTGAAGTAACAAAAAAAACTGTTAATGATAGAAACTTTACTAATGAAGAATACACAAAGCTCTGTAAGTATGTTTTAGATGAATTTTCACTGATTTATTCAGGCGTTAGAATAGATAATATTCATTATGATTGTCTCCTTTATCCATATATGGATCCGACAGGATATTTTTTTGAAGAGATAAAAAATAAAAAAATATTTGTTGAAATAGAAAAAAAACTTCCCTCAGAGAAAGTCGCTTACGTAATCAAAAAATAATTTAGAAAATAACCGTAAAATCACCACCGTCCTTGGACTGTAGTTTCTCTGCTGGAGTTCTCTCGTAAGCTGAAGTAAATAATCTTGCATGTTGGAAATAGTTAAAAATAAAAAGAGTTGATTTTTAAAAGATTTTATGTATACTCAAGACAGTTAACCGAGGGATAAATACTGTCAGTCTGCGTATTGCCACTGTCTATCCCAGAAAAGATCTAGGCCTTATTGTCTGGGTCTTTTTCTATTAAATGCCTAATTCTCTGAACATCTTGTATATAAGTTCATGCTGATTGTTTTAATTGCTGAGAAGCTGTAGCTCCATCAGGCAAAAGTAAACGGTCGAAAACATTTTTTTCTTTTAATACATCAACCAAAGTATTGTAATCTCAATCGTTACTGACAACAATAGCCTTTGTTAATCATTCTTCAAAAAGATCAAAAATAGATCTAATCGCAATATCTATATCCACATTTCATTTTATCGTCCCATCAGAAAAAAGAGTCACTTTTTTGAACAACATAGTATAACCAATAGAAGAAAGATACGTATAAAGAGTATCATATCTCTGAATATATCATATAGCATAATAAATAACATCGGCTTTACAATTTTGTCTAAGATACACATAAAACTTTTCCCGGTCGATCAACCAATGATATTCTAATGTTTTTTTGTGTAAATTCTGTGCATCGATATAAACAACTTTCATTTTATTAAGAATAATAGAATAAAAAAATATTTTACTTTGTTTTCGTTACTTTTTTTGTTATTGTATATAACACAATGTCCGAGAGGACTAAAAATTATAACGATACTATAAAAATTCAAAAAAAGAAAAAAATGGACAAAGTCAGGACAAAAATACTGAAGTCCCAAAACCACCAGATTTGATACAAAACACGCAACCTCGTATCGCTATTTGTACCATTATCGCTTCTATGACGACACGCTATGTCGCACAGAAGCTAGTTATGCGACATTGCGTAATGCAAAAAAACATAAGTGATAATTGTTTATCCTGAAAACTAGCTCGCAACATTCTCACAACAGTCCTCTGTCCTGCATCCCAACTATTCATTCAATAGAATCTCGGGACGCTGGACCTAGAGCCACCGTTGTGCAACATATAGTTTTTTATCTTATCTACTTCTTCACGACTTAACTCCAAACAACGGATTTTGGAAAGGATTTTCAAAAAATAAAAGGGGGCGAAACTTTATTTTAATTTAGATTTTTTTAGAAGAAATTTGATTGTTAGTTAGTAACTAGCGATTCTACTCTATTTGTTTTAACAAACTCTGATGAAATATTAATCAAATTACTAATTTTTGGTCCATTGAAGAAATCTTTAATATCTTTGTATATCTGTTTTGCTATCGCGTTTGCAAAATTAACAGGAACAGCGTTTCATATCATTTTATATCAGTCCCCGACTCTTTCATATAAGAAATTAAAATTATCTGGAAAAGTCTGTACTCTTGCACATTCTCTGACACTTAATCTTCTATATAAATGTTCTTTTCATGGCTCAAAAATTCTTTTATTTTGTTCAATAAATTTCATTTTAGGCGCTTGTGGATGAATTGGCGCATGTCTAGCTCCTGCCTGTATAGTAAAAGATGGCTCATTCCAAGCTCTTACTCTATTCCTAGACATATAAATAGAAGAATATTCACCAATAAAATATTCATGATTACTTACTTTAAGGTCACTTCAATTTGGTCTATTTCCTATCCTTGCAGGTAACGCACTATCTTGTAAATCCCATATAGCATCCTTTAATGTTAATCACTTATTTGTGGATTCTGGAAATACAAACTTTTTTCATAAAGAATGATGATATCAAACAATAATTACTCTTTGCCTATCTTCAGGTACTCAATAATCATTGGCATTTAAAAGTTTCATAGACACCTCATATCACAAGCCTTTGAACTGATTTAATATATCAGAAAAAGCCTCATTATGTTTACCTGCGAGTATTCAAGAAACATTCTCTGCAAGGAAAAATAATGGTTGTTTATCCTTAATAATTCTTATATATTCATAAAACAATTGTCATCTAGTATCCTGTATTCATCTTCAAGATCATGCCTCACTCCAGCTTTGACATGGAGGTCATCATATAATTCATATTCCATCAGGTATTTCATCAGATGGGACCTTTCTAATATCTCTACTATCAACAATTGTATCAGGAAAATTATGTTGTAATGTTGGTCGTATTGTTTTGTCATATTCATTTGCCCAAGGAATTTCAAAACCTGCCAATTTAAATCATAGATCTAATCATCAACATCCGGAAAACAGCGAAATAATTTTCATCTTCAAATTCGGTTATCATACTAAAAATGTTATCATTTTGGCATCAAGTAATTGAGCTGGATTGTTAGGTGATTTGATTTTTATATCTTTTATTTGTAAATCTGCATTTTCTCCATGTAAAGATTCAATTGTTACTCTATCTGCTTCTGGCATTGCGTCATATTTTGTTTTAAGCATCAACAGATTAAGCATAAATTTATTTGATGGTAATTCAGAAATATAACTAAAAACTTTTACAGGATTTTCAATAGATCGCATTCATCTAATCCTTAAGTTTGTGATACCCAATGGATCAACTTTATTTACCCTTCATAGCTCATTAGTTTCAGCAAATTCTATATCAGGCAATTCGTAAATTCATTCCGAAATTTTGTTTTTTATCTTTTCATATGTCGCGTATTTTGCAGCATAACAATCTCAATAAACTATCCACAAATATTTCAAGTTATCAGTTCATTTTTCTACACTTCATACAAAATACATAATGTCTTTTTCTGTTCGTTCTTCACAAGATTTACACGCATCCGTAATCATAGGACTATTAGAATATAGCTTATCTTTAGGATAAGAACTATTTAAGGCAAGAGAATTTGATAATCATTCAATTTTTTTCACTTCAATAGCATCTCATCATTTTATCATTATATCAGGCGGATTATTTTGAGCTCACAGAAATGAAAAGTTTTCTTGATACTTTTCAAGTTTTTCACCAATATCATTGGTATTTATACTGCCACAAAACATATCTTTTACAAAAGCTTCCAAAGAATCTCAGACAGCATTTGCACGTATTCTTGATTTATAAAATTCTCATATATTAGTCACAGGATTATTAACAAAATTGATTATAAATTTAAGAATATTAGTTTTCATAGGAAAATATACTACATAAAAAATCCTTTATGTGTGGATTATAAATTTTAAAAAGACTTTTTCAATTGAAAAAAATCTAATTACCAATAATAAAAAGGAGAGAAGTACATTCCCTCCTTCTATTGTTCATCGTTTTATTGTCTCCATCGTGTTCGAATATCACGATTCAACCATCAACCTCTTTCTGCATTTGTAACATCTACAACTAACAGTCTATCATTTTGATCGATTAGCGTTAGAAGCTTATCTGTTACCTCCTTTAAACTCTTTTGGGTTTTTATAAGCCATTGACTTAATAATGGTTTCTTGTGATCAAAAGTTACAATGTAACTTATGATTTTTTTGTAGTCTTCTGATTTCTCGGGTTTGAGCAAATCATAAGATATAAGGTATACATGATTTCACATTTGTTTAACTTTTTACATACCTCTCTGTCTTTAATAATATGCCTCAATATTCTGTCGAGAGGCTAAAATATCAGCGTATCAAAGAAAGGATTTTTGTTCCGTAAAAATTCCCTTGAAAAACCGTTGTGTAAACCTTATAAAGACTCTGTGTATAATCCTTACTAGGAGAAGCATTCACTATTGATGTTTGAACCATCAATAGTGTTTTTTGTTATGCTCGATTCATGATATTGATGATTCTATTCATGATATAACATGGGGATAAAACATCCTATTACTATAGGTATAGAAAAAAAGTAAAATTACAAGAGAAAAAAACATTTTATAACAGCATAGAATGTAAGTTACAAAGCTAGAAAATAACGCGTAAGTAAAAAATAGGTAGACATTCCGCCATAAAGTTACACAGATATATACATCAAATCACATATAATTAATGTATACAGATTACGAAAGATACATATCGTGATAAAATCACAAAAAATATAATAATATGGAATATAAAAATATTATTAGAGAAAATGTCTTGATTTTTATATTTTTTTAGCTATATTAAATTCGTTTTTATTATTTAAAGATTTGTCCCATGTTAATAGAATTCAAATTTAAAAACATTTTTTCATTCAAAGAAGAAAACACACTCTCTATGGAAACAAAACTAGATGAAAACAAAGATCTTGAAAAAAACTCATTCAAAGAACTTGACCATGAATTACTTAAAACAGCAATAATTTACTGACAAAACGCTAGTTGAAAAACAAATATTCTCAAAGCTTTAAACATATTTAGTCGATTAGTGTCTCATTCTAATACCATACAACCAGACCAACCAATATTAAACCGTAATTTACGATCAGTACCTTTTATGTTCGATTCAAAAAACCAAGAGGATCCTGTAGAATTAAGCGCAACATTTATATCTGAATGAAAAAAATATATATATTCAATATCACTATCTTTTAATAAAGTTATAAAAGAGAATTTGTCCGTCTTTCACTCCAAAAAAGAAACTACATTAATAGATAGAAATCTAAATAATATGAAATTGAATATGTTGTGAGCTGACCAATGGAAAAATTCTATTAGAGACAATGTCCTTGCAGTGACGGCTTTAGCAAATTTCAATATTGATGAAGCAATAAAAGTTTATAGATTTTTTAGTAATATTCACGTATTTCTTCCGGAATCAAACACAAGAGCACAAGATACAATGACAATGCTAGACACAGATCCTAGTTTTAAATCATTTCTATTAACATTTATCCAAATGGCGGATCAATGAATAGTCGATATTAAACAAACGGAGCAAGAAATGATGTTTAATAAATTATCTGATCAAGAAAAAGAAAACATAAGAAGAGCTGCACCTAATATACAGTTTAATGATACCACAAAAATCAAAAAAAGTGAGGTATGATTCTCACATAACTTATATGAAAATAAAAAAATAATCAACCAAATTACATTATGACTACAAAACGAATCATTATGAACTCGTAAACTTTTCGACTACATTTGATCTATATATAACGTTATCAAGCAATGAAAAATACTTTGTATAGATGAAATAGACAAAAGTCTACATACAAGAATAGTTCAAGCTATAATAAAACTAATTCACAACAATAAACAACCAATGAAAGCACAATTTATTTTCAATACACATGATACAAATTTAATGGACACAAAAGAAACATTTAGAAGAGATCAAATATGGTTTACAGAAAAAGACATTTTTTGAGCAACAAAACTTATACCTTTATTGGATTATAAACCAAGAAAAGATTCAGTAATAGAAAAAAGTTACCTTGATGACAAATATTGATCTATTCTTAAAAAAGATGAATTAGACAAAAACGTAAACAATCTTTCATCAGAGATAAAATAAGTTTTTATAGTTTCTCGCCCCCCTTTCGCTCTTCGAGCGATTTTTAACCAACAAACCAAAATCCTTTCCAAAATCTTGCAAACAATAAAGAAAAGAATACTTTTGAAGTAGACAAAAAACTATACGTGCCCTCGCAATGAATACTCGGTTGCATAACAGCCACTATCGTACATCCCTCCATAAAAAATTTATTTGAGGTCGGGACGTCCGTCAAGCGGCAAACGTTAGGCGACATAATAAAACTTTATCAGAAGGAATTTAATTATGACTCTCAAAAAAATCTTAATTATAGGAATAAGCGGAACTTGAAAGACAACTTTAGCAAGAAAGTTATCTAAACTTTTAAATATTTCTGTAATCCATTATGACGAATTTGTACGAGATAAAAACTGGACAGAAGTTAATGAAAAAATAGTAGAAAAGAAACTAGAAGAATCTGTAAATAAAGATAAATGGATTATAGAATGATATATACATCCAGCATCTAAAATCAGATTAGAAAAGGCTGATATTGTATTATACCTAGATTACTCAGGATTTACAGCAATGTTAGGTGGATTGAAAAGACGACGACAACATCGTGGGAAAACAAGATTAGAAATGGCACCTGGATGTATTGAAAAATTTGATCGAAAATATTTAAAAGTTATGTGGAGCCGTGAGGAAAGACCAGAAATAGAGGAAGCTATAAAAGATTTTTGAGAAAAGATAATTCGTTTAAAGACAAAAAAACAGACAATTAAATTCCTTAAAGGAATCTCTAGTGAATAACTACTACAATCGCCTAACAGCAGCTAGCATTCATCTCAAATTTCTTATTAAAAGGTTGGTTGAGACGACTGCCTAACTACAAACGTTAGAGGACATATGGTCTCATCCTAACTACAAATCACGTCTTTCCTAGAAAACAACGGTTCTTGGGAAGGAAACAAGACTTGACTTTATAAGTAAAATAATTATAATATAAAAAACAAAAAGAAAGGAGCCATATTATGTTAATAGCAAGAATTTTTGCTACAATGGACAAGGACGAAACAAGAAAGTTCAGAGTGACCTGCACTGATTTTAAAGACAGAACTAGTTTTAATTTTCTAGATCCTGCTGTTACCCAATTAAAAATGGTAACACTTAAAAACACACTCATTTTTACCACACCAGATTGTGAAATGGAATTATGTGATAATATACCATTTTACAACTCTGAACTAACTCCAGAAGAAAAAGATTTTGTATGGAAAAACCTTAAAGAATCTTTTTAATCGGTAAGTCTTATTAGCATTTAATTTTTGAGGACCTTTCTTTTTGGAGAGGTTCTTTTTTTTTACTAAAAATTTTTCCCAAGAACTTGAAAATAACCACGGAAAGACTACAAATCAAAGGATGATGAGACCATACGTTCGCTCACTTTCAGTTCGCTCCTACAACAGCAGCTATCGTACATCCCGACTTTCATACTCAATGGATGGTCGGGACGTCCGCCGAGCTGCGGACGTTGTACGATATATTATTAGAAGATAAGGAAAAAATACCGAAAAATTTGCAAAATAAAAATTTCTGGTTATACTTATAATGTAATTTTTTATAAATTAACCAGTATAATAATGAGTCTGAATGAACTTGATCTTAATGAGTCAGCCAAAGCACTTAATGATAATCTCAAAATTGCCTTAGATAAAATCGAAAAGAAAGAATTTACCAAAGAAGATTTTATTGGCGTTTTAACGGAGTATAAAAACAATTTTAAGAAAGCAGTAGATGTAGATAATCAAAAAAAAATTGATGATTTAACAGATCATCTAATAGATGATGTGAAAATTTACAAAAATCTTCCACT
>CAZKEK010000036.1:7658-8391 GCA_964551805.1 uncultured Candidatus Peribacteria bacterium | reverse complement strand
GTTTAAAAACAATATCGTACGGGAGTAACATAATCGGGACTAAAGTTTTTTGTGTTAAATTCCAAATAGATTCTCCAAGAAAGTTTTCCGTTCCTCGTTCAATACCAATTACAATCATTTCTGCATGTGCTTTTTTTGCAATACTATTGATTGATTTTAAATTAAATAACGTAATCTTCTCCTTAGAAACTGAGATAGTACCAGTTGTTTTCAAATACTTTGCAATAGATTTTACCTCCAAAATAGCAGCCTCAAACGAGGTGTGCTTACTTTGTTGGGGATACAGTACGAGGTCATAGTCCAAATAATCACTCAGCTTAGCTGCGTATGTAGCAACACAAACTTGTTCTTGTGTTGGAACGCCTAGATTGATGACTGCGAAAATGGTTTTTTTTGTCTTTTGTTTTGTCATAGGTTTTTTTTTATTTTGTTTTTGTGACTTAGCATCATACACATTCATACGGAAAAGTCAAGTAAATTTGATTACTAGCTCCACCAAAACTTTACAAATAGGTTCATTAGGGATATAGTTAAGTAATAGCCAATCATTTACTTTGCAAATCTCATAGATATATGCCCGCAGAACTTACCAAAAGTATATTGGAAATAGACGACTTACAAGGGATAAGTCCCAATTTTGACCAGCTAAAAATTCTTCCTCAGGAAACCGCTCAAAAAATTGAAACATTATTTTTTGCCAAAGACAAAAACACCCTAAAAATACTTACCACAA
>CAZKEK010000036.1:0-7648 GCA_964551805.1 uncultured Candidatus Peribacteria bacterium | reverse complement strand
TACCACAAACAATTTTCCTGATGGACTTACCTCATTACTCAAAAACTTAGAAACAAAAGGATACAAATACGAAGTATTTTATACATCGCCACAAGGATTTGCTTATGCAATGAGCTGGTATACGGATATGGAAGGTATCGCTGAGCAAAAAAGAAAATCCATGACCGAGCAAAAACAAGCTGCGGGTAAATGAGCGATAGCGATGATGCAAAAGATTTTTGAAACAAGAGATACGATGGAACCAGGTGATTTCATTATGGAGCTTATTAGATTAGCGTTTCAAACAGGAGCATCAGATCTTCATTTTCAGCCACAAGAAGATGGGGTAGTAGTGAGATTGAGAATTGATGGAGTATTGCAAGAATTGCTTATGTTTACGCATGAAGATTTCAAAAAATATCTCCAAAAAATGAAATTTATTTCCTGAACCAAAATGAATATTGATTACCTTCCTCAGGATGGGAGATTTTCATTTGAAGCAACCGATGTTCAGGGAGAAAATAGAAAAGTAGATGTCAGAATAAATTTTATGCCAGGAGTAGAATCAGAAAGTACCGTTTTGAGATTTTTGGATCCAACCAAAGGAATTAGTACCTTTGAAAAGATTGGATTTAGTGAAAGAACCTATGAAATTCTCAAAAGAAATTTGGAAAAAAACACAGGAATTACTATTTTTACTGGACCTACGGGTTCGTGAAAAACCACAACATTATATACGATTTTAAATACCTTGAATGATGGAAAAAGAAAAATCATTACCTTGGAAGATCCAATCGAATACGAGGTCAAAGGAATCCAACAATCACAGATCAATTATACCAAAGGATATACCTACGAAATCGGATTGAAAGCAATATTAAGACATGATCCCGATATTATTCTTATCGGAGAAACGAGATCTCAGGAAACCGCAGAAATCGCTATCAATGCAGCATTGACAGGTCACTTGGTGTTTACGACATTGCATACAAATTCTGCTATCGAGTCTATTCCAAGATTGACAAGTATGGAAGTCAAACCGTACATGTTGGCACCCGCTTTGAATCTCATCGTAGCGCAAAGATTGGTCAGAAAAATTTGTCCTTTTTGTGGAACCCAAAGAGATGCTAATTATGGTGAACAAGCAGAAATAAAAGATATTCTCAAAAAAATAGCTGATCTTGATCCAAAGTTGGCTGTCCCATTCGAGGGAAAGATTCCTCAGACGGTTGGTTGCGACAAATGTAATGGAAGCGGATACCAGTGAAGAATTGCTATTATCGAGACATTTGAAATTACTGATGAAGTAAGAAGAATGATCGTAGATGGAAAAATTGGTGTAGATTTGTATGCCAAAGCTAGAGAAAATGGATTTCTTTCGCTCAAAGAAGATGGTGTACTCAAAATGTTACAAGGAAAAACAACATTAGACGAACTAAGAAGAGTTTTATAATTATTGATAGGTAGTGATGACAAAAGCAAACGTTCCCGTAAAAGAAACCACAATCTCGACTGTTGATAGTTTGATTTCTATCACCAATACACAATTGGAAGAAATTATGTATATTTCTTGCGTACCAGAAAAGAAAGATGCTCGTCATTGTTACCGATCAGATTTTTCACTAAAAACCAAAGAAGAAGCTATAGAATTGTCCAAAGACCAAAAGAAAAAATTGTGATCTACCAGTGATTTTTTTGTCTATAATGAGAGAACAAAAGATATTCTTCCTTTCAAAAAAAATGATTATCTGATGTATGAACACGGATACTTTACTTATGACGGACAACATTACATTTCCTATGATGATAATGGACAAGAACTAGGTAGATTCTAATATACGTTAACTAAGTTTTGGACTGCTCATATACAATATGCAGTGATTTTTTTGATAAAAGAAAAAGATGGAACGAATCCCATCTCTCTCCCAACAAAGTCTTCTTATTATATATGATATAATAGATTAAGATCTTTTTGTTGTAACGTAATTATTCAGCAGAAGCTACTTTTGTTACGTCTTTTGCTTCAGGACCTTTTCTTCCTTCTCCGATTTCAAATGTTACAGCGTCACCATCAGCGATAGATTCACCAAGTACATTTGTTCCGTGAACGAATACATCTTTACTTCCATCGTCTGGAGTAATGAATCCGAAGTTTTTTGTTCTGTTGAAGAACTTTACGATACCAGTTGTCATTAAATAATATTGGTAGTATATAAAATGTTGGAGTGTAATATCTCCAGTCTCAAGTATACGGGAAAAGTCTAAAAAAGCAAGAGAAAATTATATTAGATATATTTAATAAAAAAATGGTTGACAAATCAAATCAAATGAGTATAGTAAATTGATAATTTTATTCCATGAGGTATATATATGAAACATCGTTGAAATAAAGAGGAATTTGAAGCAAAAAGACTGACTCGTAAAACCCAGAGAGGAGAAGTAAATATAGAAAGAACCAAACAATATTTGTTGGATATTTTGTTGACGTCAAAAGATTTGACTCAGAAAAAGTCTGCAGAAACAGCATTGGCTACCTATGATACATTAACAGAGGAGTTTGGTGATATGTGTGATATGAAGATTATACAAAGATGAACATTCTTTTGTATATGTATGAACAAAAAAGGTGTCCCAGATAGAGGTGTTTCTCAGATAGAAACAACCGTTACCAAAGACTTTAAATTCAATATTCATCTCAACGATTACAAACATTACGAAGATTTTTATTTCCATGGAGACCATCTCACTACAAAAGAATTGATGGCAGAAATAAGAAGTTTCAAAGCGTTTTTGCATGATCAAGGTATGTCAGAAAATACTAAATTGGAAAAAATAGAGTATACTAATCAAAAGGCAGCATAATAAAGAAACACTAGGTACAAAAAATCCCTCAATGCGAGGGATTTTTTTTATACAATGAGTTTATTGTTGTCAGACAATCATATAAAATATTGTTTCATATTGTCTATATATTGGTGTATATATTCTTGTATTAGCTCTTTATCACTCCAAAACAAATCTACTCAATCAGTACTCAAAGCCAAATCATTGAGGATGATTTTGCCTAGATGCTCACTAAAGTATGCTAACAAAAAGTCTGTTTGCTCTTGGGAAAGAGTAAGTATACCAAAATTTTTGATAATTATTTCTTGGGAAAGTCTTTGAAGTTTTCCTCCTGACTGGCTATTCTTAGTAAACCATCACTGTAAAATGGGTTGTAAAATTTGGGGCTTTACCATATCTATTGTTGTATACCAATCAATACATTGGGTGAGTATGTTAGCTGAAAGATAGTGCTCTATGTCTTCTAGTATATGTCAGTGAAACGAAAAATCATTGATAAGTCAGTCAGGGTATAGAGTAGTATTTTTTTCATTATACATTTTGTTTTGCTGAATCGACTCGTCTAAACGTTTATAGGTGTACGTAGGAGCATGTCTTTTTATCATTGCTCAGATATGTTTTTCTACAAATACAGAAAAATCAGTGATGCTACTATATGATTTGGATATATCTAAGGATGTATCAGAAGCAAAAGTATTTTCTATTTTTTCCATAAGCTCTGCTCAGTTTTTCAAAAAAACTGATTCAAGATATTGCTGATATGTCGTTTCAATACGCTGTTGGGTAGCCAACAAATCTTCTTGTCATCAATATTTGTGGTATAAATACACTATGGGTTCTCTCATATAATGTTCTGTCAGAGAAAACGTGGAAAGATTAGTCAATCTACCATTTATATCCGATACAATATTTTTGCTAATAGTTTGTACATATTTTTGTCTCAAGGTTTTTCTTTCTTGGTCATTAGGATAGAGTTTTTTAAGTACCAATCCGTATCCCGTCCTAAAAAACGCATTAATCACAGATTCTATAACCATTCTTGTAGAGAGGGGATTATACGGAGTAATATCAGATCAGTGTTTTTCTATTTTTTTCTTGCAAGAAGTATAGAAATATGCTTCTACCTCTTGAAGTAGTTGTGTTTCTAATGCTTCTTTGTCGTTGATATCTACCTTCAAAACCTCTAGGAGTCTTTTTTCTACAAAACTATCTCTATGAAAATCACAATATTCCTGGATATAGAATGCTTTGTTTTCTTTCCATCAGGTAGTTTTTGCTTCATTGCCATCTAACTTTTCCAGCTCTATATATAAGATATCGATATATTTTGACATATTTGCGATTCGATATTTATAGCTGAGATTTTTCCTTTCTTTCCATGCGCATGTAGTAATTTTTTCTTTATTTAAAATTTTTTGTATTCATTGTACAATACATTGTTTTAGTCATGCCTTTATGGTGTTTTTGAGATCGTTGGTATCAGTAGATTCTGATATACGAGCTATATTTTCTTGGAGTTTGGCTAGTGGAAAAGAAATAGCGTCGATATTCATATTGGTAATCATTTGAGCAAAATCGTTGACGAATTCTTTTTTCGCTTGTTCTGACCAGTTATTAAAATCTTCATCAGTAAATCATAAGGTACGCGTTAGCTTTTTTTTCTCAAATCCAGAATAGGATTTTCAGAACCATTTGTCTCATCTCCCCAGTCGAAATTCTTTCATCCCATGAATATAGGATGTCTTCACTTTATTTCTGAATCTATTTTCATCATCATCCATGTCATAAATAAATCATCCCTTATTGTTTAAAAAATATAAGATAAGTGACATCTCCTCATCATCTAAAAATTCTTTTTCTTGGATTGCTAGTACTGAGCCTTTTCTTTCTTTTCAAAACAGATACATCCTTTTGTAATAGTTTTTTCTTTTTTTGCTTTTGAGTTGTTCAAATCTATAATACAATTGGATATTATCGATATGTCATCTCACGAAAAGTGTAGAAATATATATAATTTGTTCGTTGCTAATAGGTGCATTTTCATAAGTATCTTTATACGTATCCAAAAAAGCTATAATTTCTTGTTCATAGCTATCTGGTACTTTTTCTTTTTTTGCTAATGTTTGAAACAATTGCATCTGATTTTCTTTTGTTTGGTTGTCTACCATTCATGGTATTTGTTTAAGGTGGTCTATTTGCTTGTTTTCTAGGACGTCCAAAAGTCTTTCTTCATAAAGGAAATCTCCTCTTTCTTCGCTATTAATAGAAATATATCAGATCTCTTTCAGTTTTTTATTGTGCTTTTGGGTTTGTTCGTAGATATCTTGTTGGTATTCCATTTTTTCTTCTCTTGCAGCTTTTGTTTCTTGCACATGTTGATCATATTCTTCTTTGCTTACTTCACGATAATCTTCTATCTCAAAGGGAATCTCTATCTCATAGATTGTTTTTCCTTCTCTTGTAGATATTCTAGCTGATTTATCGTCTAAATATTCTTGAGGAAGCAAAAAATGTTCTCAGTTCCCTGAGGTTTTGGATTTTGGTGAAGTTGTATTTTTCTGTTTTTTTGCCGTCATAGTTACAGTATATACACATACAAAAAATATTGTCAAGCTTAAATGTTTTTTAAACAAAAAAAGAAAAGACTCGCGATTGTATAGTCTTTCTTTTATAGGTCGTACCTCCAGTATTTTTTTTTCGGACTATCGTCGTCTCTACGGACTTCCATCCTTTCTACGGACTTCCATCCGTAGTTATAAGCGGTCGTACCTCCGGTACTTTTTTGTGTTATGTTTTTTTTATTATGGTTGATTAGTCGAATAGGTATGTTTCTTGGAATGGTATATCAAATTTTTTCAATAATCAAATATATTCATCTTTATATGATAATTTTTTATGGTGTTCTTTTTGTTTGTGAATATAATTACAGACTGTTTTTATTTCAGATTTTGCATACGAAAAACAGCCATATCATATTTGCCATTGAAATGTTTGTGGATACCATTTACTCTCATTAATAAATTTTGAACTAATAGATTTAACTTCTTGCATAAGTTTTGCAGGAGAATAACTTGGATGTAAACTTATAAGCATATGTACGTGATCTTCTACATTATTAATTGCCAACATTTTACATTTGCGAGCTGGTGATTGTATTATACTTGTAATATATTTTTGTAATTGGTCGTCATATTTGGGATGTAAAAAAAGTTGTCTTCATTTTGTTCCAAAAATACAATGTAAATATATTTGTGTATAAGACATTATTGTTTGGATAATTATAAATAATAACAAATAAGTCCCAAAGGGATGAAACTATTATTTAGCTTTGGATGGGAAAGCAAAAAGGGAGATAACAAATAAGCCCCAAAGGGATAAAACTATTATTTAGCTTTGGATGGGAAAGCAAAAAGGGAGATAACAAACAAGTCCCAAAGGGATGAAACTATTATTTAGCTTTGGATGGAAGTCCAAAGCGATATAAGATATATCTTTTTTATCCTCTCAAACTTCCGCCAGCGCTTTCTCCAGCTTTGATAGCTTTGTCCATGATTTCGTTGATTTGTTCAGTGGTCATAGTACCATCGCCGATAAGCTTTATCTTTATAGAAACTGATTTTTTATCATCACCAAGATTTTTCCCGGCATAGACATCAAATACTTCTACTTTTTCTATTTCAGCAATAGCTTTGACTGCAGTAATGATATTTTCAAAACTCTTGTTGCTTTCTATTACAAAACACAAATCTCTCCAGATAATTTGATCTTGCAAGGTCTCATATTGATAAATATGCTCAGCAGCATCTTGCTTGTTGGTTACTATAGCTGATATGTTCAAAGAAATATATACTACGCCACTTGTTTCTCCAATTTTATTATTTTGTAATATTTGTGGATGTATCGCTCCGACAAATCAAATTTCAGTCGAAAGTTCTTCAAGACTATCATGTCCATCAAGTCATTGACCTTCGACCTTTGACTTTATAGACTTGATGAATATTTTAGCTTGTTTTTTTGGATGGTAGTGGCTCAATGATGATTTTTCAAACGTTATATTTCCAAGTTCCAATTCTTTTGCCAATGTCGTCATAAGCAATTTTGCTTCCAAAATAGGATCTTGGTCTCGCTGATCAATATTTTTTTGATAGAGGATTGCTCCCAATTGTGTCTCCTCGTGAACAAATTCTGATGCAAATATTTTTTGTCCTTTGTCTTCTTCATGTTTACTTCGGATCTTTCCTATATCAAAAAGTTTGCAAGCATCAAAAAATTTACTGTTTTTTGCGATGTGAGCAAGGAGCCCATACACCATATCATCTCTTAGAAAAGGAGCATCGAGCGTGAAAGGATTCTGAAGAGAATATATTTTGGTTGTGTCTTTTCCAAATTCTTGCAATGTTTTTTCGCTAATCCAAGGATACGTTTCTGTCTGATCACATCACATAGTTCTTACCAAGATATCCTCTATTTTTCTCTGAGTAGCAACATAGTCGGTATACGCGGTATATTTCATTTCACTCAACAAAGGAAGAGATTCAATCTGATCATACCCATAAATTCTTGCTACATCTTCGTAGATATCTGCTGCGATATTGAGATCATCCGGACCTCTTCGCAAAGGACAAACGACATTCAATTTTCAATTTTCAATGTTCAATTTTCAATTATTCTCTCATGTGAAGCCCAATCCAGTAAGTATTTCTTCCGCTTTTTTATCAAATCATTTTACTTTTTGTCCAAAAATAAATTGCTCCATAGTTTTGATGTCTACTTCAATTAATTTTCAATTTTCGATTTTCAATTTTCAATTAATGTAGTACGAAAG
>CAZKEK010000035.1:4260-8537 GCA_964551805.1 uncultured Candidatus Peribacteria bacterium | reverse complement strand
TTCGATAATATTTTTTTGTAAAGCAAGTGTATCCTCCGTCAATGAAAAAATGGTCGTCAAATTAGCAAGCTGAGCGTTCAATACATCCAGTTGAATTTGTCAATTTTGATAGGTCATATCGTCAGCATTAGGCGTAATCTTTGCAACAATAGTGTCTTTATATACCTGCATACCAGGCTGACAATTTATATAATCCAAGATTCCTCATCTATTGGTAGTAATAGTTTTTATGCTATCAGCTACAACTGTTCCATACAAAGCTTTTTGAGAAACTGGAGAATTTCCTACAACATATGATGTAGTAAATCATTGTACACTTCCAGTAGAAATAATGCTAGTATCTGTTATTTTTCCACATCATGAAAGAAGAGAAAACATAAGAGAAACAAACAATATGCTAAATGTTTTTTTCATAACAACACATCTACAAAATAAAATATTTTTTATCATTTTATCGACCGAAGATCTTGTATCATTTTATAATTTTTCATTCATTTCCGCATGAACATATTTGAGAAATTTCGGAACATCGTCCGACTTAATCATCCCTATCGCCATATTTCATTTGGAAATAATCATCAGATCATCACCAGGCTTGATATTGAGAAGTTCCCTTACATCTTTGGGAATAACTATCTGAGATTTTGGTCACACAGTAGCCTTACCATGCATTTTTACCGTTAAATCGCAAGAATTCATACATATAAAGTAAGTAGTAAAAGTTGGAAAAATCTTACAAAGAATATAATCTTTTAAAAAACAAAGTCAATACAAAAAATAAAATAAAAAGAAAAAGACGACCTGGGTCGTCTTAGACAAAATAGTACAAAAACTAGAGAGAAAAATTAGATTTTAAAATAAGCAATTCGCAAAAGGAAAAGACAAAAAAGTAAGATACCAAGCCCCAAAAGAATTGCTTGTAATGGTTTAGCATAAAAAAACTTATATTTGCTCTGTCACCAAACAGGAAACCACAAAAGAAACAATCATTTAATCAATGATAACCATCCAAAAACAGGAAAAATCAATAATCGACGATGACCAAATTTCCAATGTACCGCCAAAAAGAATAATCAAATAATCATAGTAAGAAATCACCAAACTCTAACGATATCAGAATTTTTTAATGTTTTATCCAAAACAGCAATAAACTTTTTTGGTGCGAACAAAGCTGGTAAAGCTAAACTTAACATAAAGAATACCATCCAAAGCAACAGTAATTTTGGAGAAAAACCCATGATCTATAATAAAAGAATAAAAACTACAAAGAGTCAGTGATTTCTTGTGCTATATTTTGCAATTCACTAATATCAGCCATTGTGTGACTACTCAATCATCACTCAAAAGATTTACCTTCTCGAAACGGATACAATTTGATATGTGCATGAGGAACTTGCAATCATTCCATAACCATACCTACCCTCTCTACTCAAAATCACGTTTTTAGCAATTGACTCACGTGTTTTGTTGCAAGCAAGAATGAACTATACAACGTATTTTCCAAAACAAAAATATCAGAAGAATAATGTTTTTTGGGAAGCACCAATGTTTGTCATTTACATACAGGAAACGCATCCAAAAAAGCGACAAAATATTCATCTTCTCGAACTTTAGCACAAGGAAGCTCTCCAGCAAGTATTTTACAAAATACACAATCAGACATACAAAAGAATAAATAAATAAATAAACAACAAATATATATGCTTTCAATAGATTTTTTCAATAATAAAAAAAAATCGCAATTACAGCGATTTCATAAAGATAGGAAGAAGTAAAACAAACACATGTGTTGCAAAACCAAATATGGCACTATGAGACTAGTGAGGAAATGGTTTTAAAATTTGTAAAACAAATAAACAACAAACGTGATACGAACAAAATATACGCAAAGGTATAAAACAGTTTTTGACAATACTACATGGACTAATGAGTGGTATGTGAAGTATATAAAAGCGTAATGCTACAAATAATAAAGAATAAAGTAGATAATAGACTTTTGTTTTTGTTTTTAGTAGCACTTTTAGATACAAAACGCATAAGTTAACCAGTAGAAACATAGCAAGTATACTGATAGTGTATCACATTATAGATATGTGTAAGACCTTCTTCCTGAAATAAGTATACTCAGAAACACAAATAATGCAAATTTTGGACGACTTTTTTTGTGGCTAGAGTACGGCGTAAAAACAACAATTTTAGATACAACAGCCAAATATAATTATGAATTGAAAATAAGAGCTATTTTTCTATAATATAGACCAATTTACCGTAGTTCATTATTTTATCGCACAAAACGCTTTTATCAATTTATCATTATAGTATGTGATTTGCCTTAGAAACCATTGTAGCTCGAGCAAAAAGAAAAGGATTTGTCTATCCAAATTCAGAAATTTACGGATGATTAGCAAATGCTTGGGATTTTGGACCTTATTGATCACTACTCAAAAAAAATATTGCAGAACTTTGGACAAAACATTTCACCCAAGAAAGAGATGATATTATGTTTATGGATACTGCTATCATCGCACACCCAACCACATGGAAAGCAAGCTGACATCTAGCATCTTTTGCTGATGCACTGATTGATGACAAAAAAACAGGACAAAGATTTCGTGCTGACAAAATAATTGAAGATTTTTTTGAAAAAAATAGAGACTGATTACAGGATGAAGAATTAGCTCAAAAACTATGAGTAAAAAACCTTTCTCCCGAATCACGAGGAAATGAGGGTATGAGAGAATTTATAGTAAAATATATCCCAAAAAACCCGGAAAGTAAACAACAAGCAGAATGGACAGATTGTAGAAATTTCAATCTTATGTTGGATACGCATCTTGGACCAGTAGCAAATGATAGCTCAAAAGTCTATATGAGACCTGAAACATGCCAATCATTATTTACTGATTTCAAAGCAATATTAGATACCACAAGAGCAAGAATACCATTTGGTCTAGCACAAATTGGAAAAGCATTTAGAAACGAAATAACTCCAGGACAATTTCTCTATAGGACAAGGGAATTTGAACAAATGGAAATAGAATATTTTGTAGAAAACGATGCAGACAAAGCTATGGAAACATATAATACATGGAAGTCCGATGCAATGAAATATCGAACAGAAATTATAGGCATCAAATCAGAACATCTCAGATTCAAAGATCATGAAAAATTAGCTCATTATGCTGCAGCAGCGACAGACATAGAATATCAATATCCACGAGGATTTGGAGAAATTCAATGAATACATAACAGAACAGATTTTGACCTCAGACAACATCAAGAAGTTAGTGGAAAAGATATGCAATATTCTGATCCTTTTACTGGAAAAAGATATATCCCACGATGTATTGAAGCTTCATTTGGACTTGGAAGAACAGTAATGGTAACCATGTTAGAATTCTATGATGAAGAAGCACTAGAAAATGGAGAAACTCGTGTAGTAATTAGATTTCCAAAACACTTAGCTCCAATAAAATTTGCAATTCTCCCTCTCATAAAAAAAGACGAAAAACAAATAGAAATAGCTGAAAATTTATTTAAAAAACTAAGCAAAAATTATAAATGTGAATATGATGATGGATGAGCAATTGGAAAAAGATATCGTAGACAAGACGAGATCTGAACTCCTTATTGCATCACTATCGATCATCAAAGTTTAGAAGATGGAACCGTAACTATCAGAGAGAGAGATAGTATGGAACAGAGAAGAATCAAAGTAGATGAAATAATATTTTAATTTCTGAATTCTGAATTTTAAATTCTAAATTCGTTTAACATGACTGAAGCACAAAATTTCGTAGAAAAAGAAATGGAAAAAATCTTAGAAATTCCAGAACCTACGTCAAAAGAACCAGAAATACAACCGACCTATACTCCACCAGTGAGAACATTTTCCCCCGAGACAAAAAGCCAACCAGCAAAAGATGTCTTTGATTTTCCCACACCATCTTCGCTAGAAAAAGAACCTACCGTACAAATAATAGAAAAAATAATATACAAAAAGCAAAGAATCCACGGATTTTTTAGAACGTTAACAATTATTGCGCTTCTCGCTATATGATTTTTGATGTTAGGAGAATCTACAGGGACAATAGTATTATCAGTAAATAGTTTTAAACTTCATCAAATATTTCCTATATTCATTATCTTTAGTTCAATAATTATTCGAAGTTACAAAGGAATTTTTGGAAAAGTTTTTGGACTGATCCTCTTCATGACCGTTTTTGGATGAATATTTACTATGGGAATTTACACATCACTCAATCCATCAAGCAAAC
>CAZKEK010000035.1:0-4250 GCA_964551805.1 uncultured Candidatus Peribacteria bacterium | reverse complement strand
GTTCCATTAAAATTATATTCCTTTATTTCAAAAACAGGGAAAAAATATAGAATATACACGAACAAAAGCGAGCAAAACAGGAGTCAATAATATGTATATTTCAACGTTAATAGAAAATAGCATCATCGAAGGAAATACAGACACAGGAAGCGATACCATCCAATGAACACGACAGTCAGAAAGAAATTTATTGGTTATGTCTGGAGAAGATACAGAGGGAAATTATATTAAACTTAATGAAGACAACAATCGAAACATTCTCCAAAATTATTTAAGCAAAATAAATCTTATATTTCCACAAAAAACAACTGTTGACCTTCTCTACATAAAAAATTTATTCTGAATACACACGATCAATCTCGATACATTTCAACGAAAAACATTCAAATTCAACGCAGGAATAGACGATCTTACTATAAATATAGGAAATGTACTTTCAGGAAATACGATTGATATTCAAGGTGCTGCAGCAAACGTAAATCTTAATATTCCAAAAGACGTAGCAGTAAACATGTACTACAAACACCTTGCAGGTATGCTCAAAACACCAGAATTTGATGTCCTTTCATGACATTATTTCCAATCACAAAATACGTCAGGAGCAAAAGCTACACTCAATATCTATATAAATCTTGGATTAGGAAATACAACAATAAACCGAGTAGATGCTAAATAAAACGATGATAAATTATAAATTATAAATTATAGATATTGGTACTATCTAGTGATCTATCATTTATCAGCTATTATAATCTACAATAGTTCATCCAAAGCAAATCAAACATTATTCATTATTCATTTTTCATTATTCATTAGTTTTTATATGAAAATAATCAGCAAAAATAGATACGCATATCATGATTATCAAATCGACAAAGAATATGAAGTCGGTATCATTTTGAAATGACACGAAGTAAAATCCATAAAAACGAGCCATGTAAACATCAAAGATAGCATAATAAGATTAGAAAAAAAAGAGCTCTGGATAAATAATATGGATGTTCCTTTGTACGAAAAAACATCACACATTCTTGTGCCTGGATATCAGCCAAAAGGAAAAAGAAAATTACTGATTACAAAAAAAGAATTGGCTAAAATTTCAGCAGAACTCGACAAATCAGGGACCGTGATTATCCCGTTGGAAATATATATCACCAACAAAAATCTCATTAAAATAAAAATAGGAGTAGGAAAACTCATGAGGAAAGTAGAAAAAAAACAAGTACTCAAAGACAGAGATATAAAAACAGAAATGGACAGAGAAATAAAAAGAATGAGAACGTAGTATGTAGAACTTGGTATTGAAAATAGTTAGTAGATATGTATATATTTATTCGTAATTCTTAATTAATTTATGGCACCGTGCTAGAGTGGTCTAATAGACAGGTCTGCAACCCCGCAATCCTGCGGGGCGAATCCCATCGGTGCTATCAATTAAAAAAAATCATCAATATTTATGGCACCGTGCTAGAGTGGTCTAATAGACAGGTCTGCAAAACCTCGGTTCATGGGTTCGAATCCCATCGGTGCCTGATTAAGAAATTATCGCAATCAGGATATTGAAATAAACCAGCTCCGAAGCCGTCTAAAGCGGTTCGAAGTTGGTTTATTTTTTGTTTTTGCTCTGGTCTAAAAAATCGGGGTTCTGTATAGCGTTAAATACCAAATGGTATAAAGAGTTTCAAGCGGTTCGAAATCTATTTTCTTTGGAGTATAACAGCCTGTCTCCGAAGAGAATTGTAATTAACATCCTCTTAAGTTCAGTATTCGATAACTCCCGCACCGTTTTGGGTGCCAAAAATATATCTCTTGCCTGCTGTAAAAGTTTAGAAAATTCCGCATCATCCATAGAAGTTTTTTTGTTAAGTTCTTCTGTTAGTTTTGTCTTCTCTGCTTTTACGATTTCCCACTCTTCTTCGAACTCCTGAGCTAATTCAGGATTTTTTGTATTAGAAATTGCTATGCGTAGCTTTTTGAGTTTTTCATCTATTTCAACTATCGCTTTTCTTTTATCATCAAGAAGATATTTTTCAAATCCAGCTCTTTCTGACCATAATTTTTCTAAAACAGTCTTTATTAACTCTCGCATACCTTCATCTAATCAAGAAGTATTCATCATTTCATTAAATTGTTCAGTGAGAATATCACGCTGAACTTGGAATCTATGATCACATTTATTGTTCGGACATCCATAATAAGCATACTTCTTTTTACGACCTTGTGACCAATATCCACAAAGTTTAGTTCAACAATTCCCACATGCAATAAAATCCTTGAGAGGGAAATCAGGATTGTTTTTTAAGTGAGTTTTTCAAATCATATTACTTCAAGCACGGCGTTCCATGATCTGTTCTATAACTTTCATTGAAACCAATGCTTCGTGTTTTCCTTGTATTACATCTTCAGTCCAGTTCGGATAATAAAGATATCCAGCATAAAAATACATCCTATAAGGAGCGAATAGTTTTTCTGTAAGACTTTTATGATACTTTGAATTTATGTTACGAGGGCTTTTACTTACTACTCATTTTTCTCATAAATACCTCAACACTGCTGAGTCGCTTTCCAAAACTCATGATGCATACATTTCCAAAGCTTCTCTTAATATAGGTCACGAAACAGGATTAATGACTACGATTTTGTTTTTTCCTTCTCTTGCTTTATCATATCCCATAGGCACACTTCCAAACGGTCGGTATCATTCATACAATCTTGCTTTCATACCATTGATAGCTTTGATCCTGATGTTTCTCCTTTCAAATGAAGCAAAAGCATACAAGATGTTTTCTTGTAACATTCAAGCACTCGTGTTTACATCAATAGGATTAAGTACATAGAGAATTTCTACACCAGCTTCTCTAATTCTACTTGTCATTAATAATGTTTCTACGAGATTGTCATTCCTTGAAACCCTAGAATTATCCACACATACGAAATGAGTAATCATAGGTTCTTTGCTTTCTGTTTCTCCTTTTTTTGTTAGTTTCTTTTGGAGTTGTTTTTTCTGTTTATCGAGGATTGAAAGCGCCTCATCAAAACCATCTCTTTCAAAAGTTCATCAAGAGACTCATCAATCCTTGATGATTTTTGCGATCTTTACATCGTTCTTTTCACACCATTCTTTACACATAGCTTCTTGTGTTTCTAGTCCAAACCTCTCTTTTTCTTGACGCTTGGAACTTACACGGCAATAAACCAAAGCCAGCTTCATGCTTTGATTTACTTTGGAGGCACTTCAGTACCCAAATTTGTCTGTTTGCATGTAATTGAAAATAAAAAAATAAAAAAATGTTTTTTCTGGTGGATGTGTTAGAAATCTATATTCACAACTTACCAAACCAGATATTTTGTTTATAACTAAACTATCTCAGGTTTCAACTCAAGTAATGCTCGATTATTCTTTTACAGATATGTTCGGTAAATACAATAAGTAAATTTACCTGTTCATCTGTCAGATCTTTGTATTTCATACCTAAGACCTGCCTTCCTTCTTCTGTTGTTAAAGTTTTTTTTTGGAAGTGTAACTTTCCGAATCTAGGCTCATTTTTCCTAGATGACTTAGTCTTTTTGCTGTTGTCATTTTTTGTTAATAAAAAAGATAAAATAGGCTTACAAAAAAAGCCTTTAGAGGTGCTGACAGTAAAAGCTTTATGACAAGAATATAATCATTCTACCTTGCTTTTCATCAGGAAAGTTGTCCTAATTTCGGTGTATCTTGTAGAAGGAAAATGACAACTTAGGCGATCATTTTGATCTTTGTAATTTGATGTCATTTAGATTGAATTTCCGTTCCGAATTCTTATTTTATATACAAGCGAAAAAAAGCGTTTGTGGACATGAGATGTATTTTTGCATCTTGTGTTTTCATCGCTTTTTTTTAGTTATTCAAAATTTTATTAGCAATGAATCAAAAAAGATGAAGGAAACCAGTCACTGAGTATAAAACTCACTATAAAATGTATAAAGATGCATTTCAACATCTCCTTAGATATATCCATGAAAAGAATCTCCAATCACTGTATACCAAATGAAAGATCTCTTTTGGTATCCAAGAAAGCGATGTAGTACTCTCCTATATTTTTCAAAACATCAAGATCGAATCAACGATCAAGATTGATATGTCTGATCGTAGACATATTGATGAACTCAATAAAGCGATCCAAGATTTCTTTATCGATACTCGGTATATGTATGAATGGGACTGAACTCCTACCAAAAATCAAGACTTAGCTAGAATCCATTGAATTTCT
>CAZKEK010000034.1:0-8967 GCA_964551805.1 uncultured Candidatus Peribacteria bacterium | reverse complement strand
ATAGTTAGTACGGGGTTGAAGAGGACTATATTGTCAACCTGGTTCTTTAGAGCCAGGAGATATCCACTCTTATGATATATTACAGAAGGAATCAATACAATATATAGTTGATTTTATCAAAAAAGATATATATGGTATCGCATAAAAAAAGATATTTTATAAAAAAAAACTATTGACTTTAGTATATTTATATATATACTATATAAAACAACTAAAAAATAAAAAAACATGAAAACAAAAACATTTGTTCTATTGATTTTTGCAGGTTTTCTTTTGTCCTGCCAACCAGAAAAAGCAGAAATAACTACAATTACTAAGTCTTTTGATAAGGGTGCCAGTGAATTTTACTTCAAAGAACTTATCAAAGCAAGTAAGATTATAAATGGGGATAAAAAAAAGATCATGGTAAACGGCTGCGAATATGAATATGGATATATAGATGGTGATACCTATTCTTATATGTATCGAGATTCGAAACACTGGTTTCTTGATGCATCATCAAAAGAAGATAAGTATTTCTCTATTAGTTCTCCATGGGAAATGGGGACAGATAATAAGTATGCGGCACTAACGGTTATATGTTTTAATGCTTCTCAGGAGTATATAATGATATATATGTGTACTCCATTTGGATGTTTCAAAAAAAAATACAAAGAAGGGAGTAGTGAAAAATATATCTCAATTTCTTTGGAAGATTTTATGAATGAGTCCAATTACAAAAGCCCATTCTAAAAAAATTATAAAAAACTATCAGGGTTTACCATGATAGTTTTTTTTTACCAACAATCTGACAGTAGAATGATATAGTTCCCCGATAAGGTACGGAGTTGAAGAGGACTATATCGTCAACCTGGTTCTTAGAGCCAGGAGATATCAACTTCTACTATAGTCCACTTCAGCAATACCATCACTGTTAGTTAGATTTTACAAGCATGCTTTCACAAGTCCCAAAAACAACGGATGTGGTCTATCCAATCTTGAATTGAATTCTGGATGCGATTGAGTCGCCATATAATATTTGTGATTAGGAAGTTCTATATATTCTACCAATGTTCCATCAGGAGACATTCCACTGATGATCATTCCATTTTTTTCCAAGATTTCGTGATACGTAGGATTGACTTCGTATCTATGACGATGTCTTTCTTGGATAGTGTCTTGACCATATAATGCACGCACCTTACTTCATGCTTTCAAAACCGCTTCATACAAACCAAGACGCATAGTTCCTCACTTGTTTTCAATAGTTTTTTGGTCTTCCATAATAGCTATTACAGGATTCGGAGTCTGTTCGTCGAATTCAGTAGAATTGGCGTTTTGTAGTCAGCAAATATTTCTTGCAAAAGAGATGACCGCAATTTGCAATCATAAACAAAGACCAAGATAGGGAACATTATGTACTCTACAATAATTAGCGATATTGATTTTTCATTCTATTCCTCTATGACCAAAGCCACCAGGGACAACAAATCCTTTGATTGCATGTTCTTGGATGTAGCTATTGAGTTTTTCCTCTCGGTCAGCGCCCTCAAAATCTTCCATATCTAGTAAATGTACTTTTACTCAAACATCATTATATACTCATGCATGTTGTAATGCTTCGATGACACTCATATAACTATCGGTGAGATGCGTATATTTTCCAGCTATCGCAATATGGATTGTTGTTTCAGGATGCATAATTTTATGCACCAAGGTTTTCCAATTGCTCATATCGGGTTCTCTTTGTTCTCAGAATAATCTTTTTTGGATAAGAAGATGAATATTTTGTTCTTGAAGTGCCAATGGTACTTGGTAAATAGATTTTTGATCTAAAGTTTCTATAATATGATCAGCATCTATATCCGTAAACATAGACAGTTTATTTTTGAGATCAGTATCCATAGGTTGTCGTGTTCTACAAGCAAGAATACTTGGATGAAGCCCAAGTTCTCTCAGTTTGATGACAGAATGCTGGATAGCTTTAGACTTCATTTCTCATGAGGTAGAAACCGTTACCATAGGAACAACGTGAACAATTATTACATTGTCTCTTCCTAATTCATGATGAAGTTGTCTTACCGATTCTATAAAATGCAATCATTCAATATCTCCAATAGTTCCGCCTACTTCTACAATAGTTACTTCATTGTCCGCAGCAAACGTTTTTATCCTTTCTTTGATCTCATTGGTAATGTGAGGGATGACTTGCACCGTCTTTCCGAGATAATCACCTCTCCTTTCTTTTTCTATAACGGAAAGATATATCTGACCCGATGTCACGCTACTTTTGCTGGTCATGGTTTGATCCAAAAATCTTTCATAATGCCCCAAATCCAAATCAGTTTCAAATCCATCAGTCGTGACAAATGTCTCACCATGTTCAAACGGTGACATTGTCCCTGCGTCAATCTGGAGATAAGGATCCATTTTCATAATATTTACGGTATAACCGCAGGATTTTAGTAGTTTTCCTATAGATGCGGCAGTGATTCATTTTCCTAAACCAGAAATAACTCCTCAGAGGACAAAAATCAATTTCATAATATATATTTTTTTCAAAAAATAAAAAAAGACTAAATAAAACGCCTGGTAGTTCCTACGATTCGATAGGAGAAGCAAAAAGTTGGGTGTTTTTTTTTAGTCTAAGATAGTGCTATACTTATATATTAGAAATAGATTTACAAATGATTTTTTGATAAATAACTATTACTGTATTTTTTCTTGGAGTTCTTGTACAATCCTTTTATAGGTGGTAGCAAAAAATTCTTTGTCTTCAATCGTAAGAAAAGACGATAATCATCCTATAGGTCTTCCCAAGTTTCTCCAAACCGTTACCTTTTGAGCCAAAAGCGAAAGTTCCAAATGAAGTAAATCAATATCTACATCTCTCATATTTTTTTTTCTAAGCGTTTGAAGTCTTTTTTTCTCCAAAATATGTTTATCATTATTAATAGTTAGCTGAAGCTCTTTTTGGATATTCACTCCAGATTTTTTGTCTTGTAGTTCGACAATAAGATCTATTTTGTGGATTTGATCTTCACCGACACTAGCTTTTTTTATCGTTACGGTATATCTTTCATCTTGAACGGCATAATTTCTAAAAGCCCATTCTACCGCCTTTTCTGCTAGAAGTCAGCTTTTGCTTTTTATATTTGTTCCAGTAAGATTTTTTTCAAAATCTACTAAATCATACATCAAAATTTCTTGATAATCTCTATATTTTGCAAGAATACTTTTTATCAACGCTAGTTTGATATCTCTTTGTATTGTACCAAATGCTTTACTATATTTTCCTAGATTTTGTGTGTCCAAGACAGGATACCCAGATTCTACGCCAAACGTTTCCAAATCATTCAAGAGCTGATTGAGAGAAAAATAATGTTTGTGTCATTGACTATCTTGTTCAAAAAAACATTCAATAGCAAACGGTTTTGCTGTATCCACAAATTCTTTTTCATCAAAATAGATAGTTCTGGATTTTGTATTTTCTATATTTTTGGTATTCAATAACGGATTGATCATGCGTATGGTTGCAAGTTCCTCAGTTTCTTGTTTTCCTAAAAGTGATTTTTCTACCAATTCATTATATCTTGCTATAATTTTTGTTTTGGAAATATCCAAGAAATTTTGATTACGAAGTTGGTCAAATTTACCAATATAATTAGGGTCAAATTCATGTTTTTTAAACATATTTTCTGACTCTTTTGCCAACGCGGAACTATCAAATAGGGGATTGATATTTTGACCACAGGTTTTTTCCCAATCATCATCCTTCAAAAATTTAAAATATTCTTTTTCTACTCATTTGATAAGTCCAGGATCAATACATTTTATTTCTGGTTGTGAAAATCATTTGATAAGTCTTTTTATGCTATCTTCTTTCATGACTTGTATCTGTTCTACCACCGTTCATTTTTTTTCTGGAGTAGCTTTTGCTTTATTGGTTGAAATAAAGTTTTGAATATCTTTTTTGGTAATCGTATGATCAAACCTTTTCATAAAATATGAAGCAGAAAATAAAGATACTTCATTATATTCATAATAGTTCTTTTGTCAAAAAAAAAGAGCATTTCTGCTCTTTATGATAATCAATGTTTTGCTTGCGGTTTTCTTATCTGAGTTGTACGGTGGAAATTATTTTTTCAATAGTGGTGTCTACATCTTTGGTCATGTCAAAATCTTTGCATGCTTGTTCATTTTCTGTTCCACAATATGCTCCGCAAGCATTGTTTCCACATCAGCTATGAGAATGAATTTCAAAGTCTATCACATAATTCATAGTTTCCCCAGAAAAAATATAACAGGTACTGGTATATAATTGTCCAGCGCCAATATCTTGTCCTTTGATGAAAGAGTAGTGGAGGTTGTTGCTTTCTCCAGCTCATGATTCCGTAATCATAGCACTATCTACCAACATAGGACAACCAAGAGCAATGACATTTTTTTCTGCAGGTACAGCAGTTACTTTTGGTGGCCAGGTAACAGCTCTCCAAATAGTCGCTCCGAAGTGTTCGGGATATTGGAAACTCATAGCATTTCCAGAATAGGTAAGTCGGTCAGTAGGAATTGCTGTAATCGCAGACATATTTTTTACAAAAAAATATCCAGCTACGATACAGGCGATGGCAAGCATACTCAAAAGAAATTTTTTCATAGTCAGAAAAATAACAAATAAAATCATTCATTAGTAAGATACTATACTTGTTTATCTTAAATGCAACTACTGCTTCTCAGCAAGAGAAATAAGCTCTCGATCGTTGTTTTTATGTTCCACCAAAACGGTACAAAGATCAATCCAATCGCCAGAATTCAAATAATGAAAACCCCCTATTACGGAACATTCTGCTTTGTGGAGATGTCCGCAAATCACTCATTGGACATTTTTTTCTCTACACGTGTCGATAATTTTCTGTTCAAATCTATTACGTCCACCAACAAGAAGTCTTTTTCCTAGCGGTTTAATTATCGCAATTAGCGAATGATAAGAAAGTCAAAATCAACTTCTAATGATATTATAGATCTTGTTTATCCGATAAACCACGGTGAGTGCAACAAATGTTGTATAACAAAACACTATAGATTTTTCTTTTTCTGTATTAAATTGATGTCCATGACAAATATAATACGTATATTTGCCTGAAATATAGATTTTGTCTTGCATAAAATTTACTTGATCATCAAGTCGAGGAACTGTTTTTTCCAGATTGATTTCATGTGTTCCCAAAATATATTCTATTCTGACTCATTGATGGCGGGCGATACGAATAACATCTTTGATTCGCTGTTCATGTTTTGTTTTCCATCATCCAAATAATTTTATATGAAGTCCATCTATAATATCTCCATTAAAGATTAGCTGATCAAAGGTTTGCTGTTCCAACCACGTCAAAAATCTCTGATTTTTGCTCTCAGGACTTGGCATATGGATATCTGAAACAATGATAGTTTTGTAGTGGGACATGGAGAAAAATACATAAATAGTTCAGTTTTTTTATCCTACAAATTGCATAGCATAATATTTTGGAGTCAATCCTTCACCCGTAGCCAATGCAATCATCGTATTCCAATGGAATGTGCGACCAGAATGAAATATTTTTTCCTGTAAATATCTACCGATTTCTGGCTGAGCAAAAAAACTTTGGAATCTATAGTCCGATGATTTCAAAATAGTATTCACTATGTGATAATAAATTTGTGATGCTAACAATTCACCAAGCATATAATTGTGATAGTAACATGGATAACATGCTACATGGATTTTGGATGCTCGGTCAGGTTCATCTCTTTCTTCAGGGCGATTCATCATTTGATATGTTTCTACCAAGTCCCATCGCAATGCGTTCAAATCTTGGTCAGGATTGGCATACATGTTTTTTTCAAAACGATACATCACTTGCATTCGACGAGAAGAAACAAGCTGTTCTAGACGAAGTGTGCTGAAACAAGCATCGGCGATGTTTAGTTTTTCGTCTTCTGGTATCCCAAGCATATCATGTATTCGTTGTGGGTTGGAGGCAAATCTCCCAAATAACATAGCGATCGCCTCTGTCGTAAACGTATGTGCTGGCTCACACAAGAGATATGGCGTGGTTGTAGTGTCGATATATTTGTCATATACGGCGTGCCCCAATTCATGCAATTGGGTATTCATCCATTTAGCGTTTGGCTTGATATTGCAAAGAATACGAACAGTTCCCAATTTATCGCTAGTACAATAGGCGTGTTGATATTTTCCTGGTCTTTCATACAGATCGCTTACTGCCAAAATATCTTCTACAGGCAGCTGAAGACTTGCGTAGTAGCTGCGAGAAATCTCAACGAGATCTTTGTCTGCATAATAGGTATCGAGATCGATATTATAAATTTTTGGTGCTTCTTGAAAATATCTATTTTGATAATGCCAAGGCATCAACGCATTTTTTTCGATACCAAATTTATTCGACAAATAGTTGTCGATTTTCTCTTTTTCTTTGATGAAAGATTCGCGAGTAAGCATATCGAGATCATCGAAAATTTTACTAATTTCTGCAGGATCTTGTTCATCCAATTGCAAACTCATCGTGTGATAATTTTCGTATCATAGATTTCTCGCCAATTCATTTCTCATTTTAACAATCTGGATAACTTCAGGCGCAACGAGTTTACCAATGTGTTTGCTTGCCAATCGCGCTTTTTTTACTTCTTCACTGTCGTGAGATTCTGTGAGTATATGTTCTATTTGGTTATCGGTATATATGTTCCCATCAATCTCTGCTCTAAACGTAGCAAATCTATTTTCAATCTTGCTTTGCAAATCTACCATTTCTTCCAATGTTTTTTCATCAATTTGTCTAGATTGATACGACAAAAAAAGAAGTTCAATCTGGCGTTTGAGGAGGGGATCGTGAATGTCAGCCGTTCTAAAGGTGGTAATCTGTTGGAAATCTTCTTTGTTGGTATATATTTTTTCTCGTGCTAATTGTGCCTCGTTTGCACGTGCATAATCTTCATCTTTTCCAGAATTTGTCGCCACAAAATATGTAGAACATGCATTTTTATATTTTTGTGAAACAGCAGCAACATGGGCGTCAATAAACGCTGCTACTTGAGTGTCGATGGGTGTATTCATAAGATAACGATTAAGAGATAAATGCTGATTAATTGCTAAAAGATTGACGAATAATAGACGAATAGTGGCTGAAAGGTAGCCGTATTACCAAGCTCTAAGCATGACCCTTTTACGTCATTCCGGCAGCCTGCCCCGCAGGACTGCGTGGGCCAAGAAATTGCAGCCGGAATCTATACAATGCAAACCTGCTTACCACCACAAGCAAATTGGATTCCCGATCTATCCGCTAAAGCGGATTAAACGTCGGGAATGACGTACGAATGTTTTCTAAGTTCTAAATAGCTATAGTCTATTTCAGTACTACCAACACTTTTCACTGTTAGTTGTTAGTTGTTCACTATTCACTACCTTTTCCTATATTCTTCATCGCTCATAAGTTTTTTCATATCGGTGATTTTTTCTGTGAAACAAATGCCGTCGAGATGATCATATTCATGTTGGATGACTCTTGCAAGGAGTTCGTTGGCTTTCATTATAAATATTTCTCCATGCTCATCATACGCTTCAATAATAACCGTGCTTGGTCTTCTTACTGGAGCAAATAACTGGCTATATGCTACGCTTCCACATCATTCATACATCACACACGTTGCTTTGGATGTTCGCGTAATTTTTGGATTAATAAAAATTTTCAATGCATCAGCATCTTTTGCTTTTCTAAATTTAGTTGCTCTAATTTCCGTAACAAAAATTCTTTTACTGATTCCAATTTGGGGAGCCGCCATTCCAATGAGGTTATTTTCTTTCATCGAATCAATGAGATTTTTGATTATTTTTTTTGTGTCAGGGGAGTGGATATCTTGTACGATTTTAGCCTTCTTGGCAAGTATAGGATTTCAGATTTGTATCGTTTTTTTGATAGCCATCTTCGTGTTTACTAAGCAACTAAAACACTAATTTATTTTCTCAATACTCAATACTCAATACTCAATACTCCATCCTACTTCATACTTTCTTCCAATAATCTTGTTTGGTTTTCAAGTACTAATGCGTTGATCATATCATCGATATCTCATGTCAAAAATACAGGTATGTTCGACCATGATTGATGAATGCGGTGGTCAGTTATTCTATCTTGTGGGAAATTATAGGTTCTAATTTTTTCTGATCTATCTCATGTTCAGATTTGATCACCTCTGAGGGATTTTTGTTCAGCATTTTTTTTATCAACTTCTATTTGATATAATCTTGATGTAAGGACAGACCAAGCTTTTTCTTTGTTGGCAAGCTGGGATTTGCTGTCTCAGATGTCTACAATCAATCCACTTGGTAAGTGACGTAATCTTACTCCTGTTTGATTTTTGTTGGCATTTTGTCATCATGCTGATGATCATGCATACGTATCCATTTCTACGTCTTTGGGATCAACATGAAAATCCATATCTTCTGCTTCTGGCATAATAGCTACCGTAACGGTAGAGGTATGTACTCTTCCTTGCGATTCTGTTTCGGGAATTCTTTGTACTCTATGGACACCACTTTCAAATTTCATAATAGAATACACACTTTTTCCACTGACTTTTACCATCACAAATTTTACTCCACCGATATCGGAAAGTTGTTCTTCTACGATTTCTGGTCTCCATCATTTTTTTGTTGCATAGCCGAGATACATTTTCAAAAGTTGCGCAGCAAACAATCCTGCTTCATCACCACCAGCTGCTGGTCTGATTTCCAGAAAAATATTTTTGTCGTCATTAGGATCTTTGGGAAGTAATGCTATCTTTATTTTTTTATCCAAATCTTCGAGTTTCGCTTCAGATTCTTTGAGTTGTTCTTTTGCCATATCTACCAGTTCAAAATCATTTTCTGTATCTATCATTTCTTGTGCTTCTTTTTTTTGTTGATCAGCTTGTTTATATGCTTGGATAAGATCA
>CAZKEK010000033.1:0-9036 GCA_964551805.1 uncultured Candidatus Peribacteria bacterium | reverse complement strand
GGGATAATTAAACTTTTTGGGTGGTTATTTTCCAAGAAACTCGTCTATTAGCTTAAGTTTTCTATGTTTTTTTAATCATCTATGTAATCAAACCTTTTGTTTCATGTGAGAAAATACAGATTCTATAGAATTTGTAGTCTTCGGAATATCGATAATTCACTCATAATCATTGAAAGTATATAAATACTGTAAATTATTTTTTAGGCTTCTATATGCCTTTCTAGTCCTGGTATGAACATAGTTTCAACCATCATTTTTTTCTAGTAAAAAGTTTTTATATCTATTGTGTCGATCATCTAACCATTGTTGAATGGTAGATTTTTTTAAATCTCAAATAAATCACGAAATATCTTGAAGTTCTTTATTTGCTTCAAGTTTTGGCGTCTTTGTAATATATCTTCTCATAATTTGTTTTTGATGAAAAATACACATTTGCACTGGGATATTTAATCATCACAACAATCATCTTTTTCAATCGCACACGATTGCTTTTATTGTTCGTCATTGATTTTGTAACGTTTCTATCCCATCTTTATAATCTTGGATCGTCTCCCATTTCACTTCTTTTCGTAATATATTTTTCTTCAACTCATAGCTTCTAAATACCATTATCCCATAGTTTCTTCACCGATAAGTTGTATCCATAAACAATACTGTTTCTTGTGGGACTATGTCTTTTTTTTAACTAAAATTTGATCTAATTTTTTTTGTATAGTAGGAACACTTAGGTTATATTTAGAAGATAGCTGTTGATAAGTTTGTTTTCATTCGCTAAAATCTTTCCATAGCACGAATTCTTTTCTCATCCTTGAACTATTTTGAAAAACATACCCACAAGAACAGCATTTATATCTTTGTTTTCATCTCTTAAATCAATCTTTTTTGATTTTATTCCCCAAACATTTATTACAGATTTTATCTTTCATATATAAAAAAACAGTAGATAAAGTAATTCTCTTCTACTGTTTCTGCCTATTTTAGCCACCCATTTTCTTTAATTATGCCAAAAAATAGATAACAAATTTAATGAAAAAACAACTGAAGAAATATCTAAACTAGAAACAAATAATGCAAGAAGGAACAACTTAACTCAAATAATAAATGCAGAATGATGAGTCGTTAATGTAAATAATTGATGAGAGCAAAAGATAGAAAATCAAAAGAACAAAATATAATCTAATCTATTAAAAAATATTTTAACTTCAGAAATCAAAATGTCCACCTTTTCCGAATCTACCACCATCGAAACTCCCATTATCCAAATGCTTACGAAGCTGGGATATACGTATACCAACGGCTATGATGAAAATATCCATAGTTCTTGCTTTGGGAGAGAAACAACAAAAGATGTTTTGCTTTTTGACGAACTTCATCAGGCAGTGCAAAGACTTAATCCGCAATATAGCTCAGACATACATCTAGCGGCTATAAACGAACTGAGAGAAATTGGTCTTAATAAAACCACCGCACAAGCCAACAAAGATGCATATAATCTTATGAGAGACGGTGCGAAGATACAAATGACGAACGGAAACGGAGATCGAGAAACCGTAACGATCAAATTTTTTGATTTTGAAGATCCAGAAAATAATGATTTCTTAGTAGTCAATCAGTTTAGTATTCAGGGAGATTTTTACACGAGAAGACCAGATATATTAGTTTTTGTAAATGGAATTCCACTCGTCCAGATAGAGCTCAAAAAACCTACGGTGAGCATAGAAAAAGCTTATGAAGATAATTTGCAAGATTATATCAACACTATTCCACAACTCTATCGATACAACGCGTTTGTAATTCTTTCCAATTGAGGAGAGACAAAAGTAGGTGCGTTTTCAAGTTCTTGGCCATTCTTCAAAGACTGGAAAAGAAATAATGAAAAAGACAGATGAAATACGTCGATCGAAACTGCTATCGATGGGACAATGACAAAAAATATTTTGATGGATATTGTAGAAAATTTTATCGTGTATGAAGAAAAAAAAGGAAATCTAACCAAAATAGTCACACAAAATCATCAGTTCTTGTGAGTAAACGAAGCATTCCAAAATATCCAAGAAAGAAAACCATTAGAGGGAAAATTATGAGTTTTTCGACATACACAAGGAAGTGGAAAAAGTTATAGCATGGCTTTTTTAGCAAATAAGGTGCTGAGAAAATTACAAGGTGATTTTACTTTCGTGGTAATTACTGATAGACAAGAATTGGATAAACAAATTTACGATACCTTTTCAAATACAGGTATAAATACCGAAGAAAATGTGAGGGCTGAAAGTATTACTCAGATGAGAAAATTGTTGGACGAAAATCATAGATTTGTATTTACTTTGATTCACAAGTTTCAAGAAAGAGAGCTAGCTGTCCATCCTGTGCTTTCTGAGAGAAATGATATTATCGTGATGGTAGACGAAGCTCATAGAAGCCAATACGATCAGCTAGCATTGAATATGAGAAATGCATTACCTAATGCACACTATATTGCATTTACGGGTACACCATTATTGAAAGGTGAGAGAGTTA
Organism: uncultured Candidatus Peribacteria bacterium; assembly: GCA_964551805.1. Classification (GTDB taxonomy): domain Bacteria; phylum Patescibacteriota; class Gracilibacteria; order Absconditabacterales; family Absconditicoccaceae; genus CAJBLF01. Next base: position 6,519 of record CAZKEK010000033.1, on the reverse strand, counting down.
CATCAGATATATTTGGAGACTATGTAAGCGAATATAATTTTAAAAGAGCAGTAGAGGACTGAGCAACAGTTCCTATCTTTTACGAAAATAGAAAAATACCATTAAAATTGGAAAATCAAAATATTGAAGAAGATGCGGCTGAGATTTATGAAAAATATAATGTAGATGATGAAAGTGCAGAAAAATTTGAAAAAGAAAATGCTCAATTGTACTCAGTTATTACCAGTGAAGATGTGCTAAATAAAGTTGCCAAAGATATTGTTCATCATTATTTTTATCAAGATGGCGACTGGAAATCATTAGTAGTCTGTATTGATAAAAAAACAACGATAAAAATATGGAAGAAAGTAAATACAGAAAAAGATAAGTTGAAAGATGATATAGAAAAACAAATAAAGGAAACTAAAATAGAAATAGAAAAAAATGAAATGAATAGAATAATAGAGAAAATCAAAAATTTTGATAGCGCAGTAGTAGTAAGTTTTGGTGACACCAAACAGGACGAAAAGTTACTCAGAGAGGAAAATATAGAGATGAAACCACATAGAGAAAGAATGAAAAATGAAAATTTAGAGAGAATTTTCAAAAAGACTCACAGACTCAAAATGGTGTTTGTCTGCAGTATGCGATTGACTTGATTTGATGTGCAAGATTTGAGAACATTGTACTTGTATAAACCAATGAAAGGTCATACATTGATGCAAACCATAGCAAGAGTAAATCGTGTATATGAAGGTAAAATGAATGGTCTGATTGTTGATTATATCAATATTTTCAAAAGTTTACAAAAGGCGTTGTCTGAATATGCCTGTGATTCTACAGACTCGGGAATAGATTATCCAGCTCAAGACAAAGAAAAACTAGTTGAGATGATACAGGAGCATATAGATGACAGTAAATTATTCCTAAGAAAACAAACGAAAGTAGAATTCAAAGACTTTGCTCAAGCGCAATGATTTGATCAACTCAAAGTCTTACAAAAAATAGGAAACAAATTGCTTCAAAATGATGGTGTTGCAAAAGAGTGGAAATCATTATCCAATAAGACGCTGGCTTTGTACAAATCATTATTACCAGATGAAAGAGCAAACGCTTTTACAGGAGATGTGAAAGTAATAAAAGCTATTAACTGATTTATTGGTGCTATTGGACATAAACAATTAGATACAACAGCTATCAAACAAGAGCTAAAATGACTAATTGATGAATCTATTACTGTTAAGGATTTTGATATACAGACAACCTGATTGATTAAGGATTTGTCTCAGATTGACGTAAATAAACTTAAGGAGTTGTTTACTGCAGACAACGAATATCTTCAGTTGGAAAGAATGAAAGTACTTTTGAATAATAGAATTGATGAGCTGATGATAAAAAGACCGCAGTTTTGAATACTTAAAAAGAGATTAGAAGAAATTATAGATAAATACAATCTCAATGTGATTGATATAGAAAAGACATTTAAATCTTTGATAGATCTTGTTCATTGATTAGATGATGAAGAAAAAAAAGAAGTTGAATCATGATTGACGCCAGAAGAATATGTAATATTTTTAAAGCTTTACAAAGAAGGACTATCGGTAAAAGATAAAAAAGAAGTCAGAAAAGTGGCACATACGTTGTATGAAAAAATCATGGATGTTAAAATGAATGTATTGGATTGGAAAATAAAAACCCAATGAAGAGCAATGATGTATAGTGTGATTAAAGATACGGTTTTTGATGAAATTCCGGTTCCTACATACAATGAAGATGAAGCGAAAGTAAAAACGGATGATGTATATAATTATAGTTTTGAATATTTGTAGTCTTTTTAATAAATCACTCCTCATGCCTTTCCTCTCCAACGAACAACGCAAACAGTAAAGAACATCAAAAGTGAAATAAGAATTTCTTACTACAAAAAAAACCAGCCCTTGTGAATACAAGGACTGGCGTATACGCCGTTACGGCTGATTAGTTCATTTGAGGATTAGGGCAAATTCCCATAGTTTCTCTGACATCCTGAATCTTTAAAAATACCGATTTATGGGTTAAGCTCTCATATGCTTTAATGATAGGAGGCAATACATTTTTTTTGATCTCTTTTTCGCTTCCTACACCCTTGTAGATATAGGCTATATCTTCTTTGTCATCTATCAATACCATGATGTTGATAAATGGTGTAGGATGAAGATGATCGATAAGTGTTTTAATCTTAGAGAACTCATCCGCCTGTGCAGCATAACAAAAATCAATTGAAGGATTTTCGTTCTTGATAGGACATGTTTTTTGTCCAAAGTAAAAAGAACAATTGTTGGTAGCTAAATGTTCTGCAATCGCTGCTAACAAACTAGGGTTTTGATTAGATTTGAATAATAGGGTGAATCTTTCCATAATTTTTTTTGTATTTATATTTGTTTTGTAGTAACCATACTATATATTTTTGAAGCGAAATCAACACGTAGTTGACATTTTGTGGTAAGTATGTATACAAGAAGTATGCGAGGAATAGTATGAGGGTATGTATACAAAATATAATTTTCCTATATTTCCATAAGTTGTTTTACAGATAGAATGTTTAGGGTCTGTCAAAAAATAGGTTGACAAATAAAATGAGATTCATATACTTCAATCATACATATATTTTTATTAACTTACGACGAATAACCATGTCAAACGACGAAACTAATTTTCTTGCTTCATCTACTCCCGCAGCTTTTTTTGAAGATAAGGAAGTGAGAAGAGAACGATATGAAGATGAACGATGGTTTAGTATTGTTGATGTAGTATCGCTTCTTACATCATCAGAAAGAGCGAGGAAATATCGAAGTGATCTTAAGACAAAACTCGCTAAAGAAGAGGGATTTATACAGTTGTCCGAAAAAATCGGACAACTGAAATTTTTGGCTTCCGATGGTAAAAAATATTTATGAGATGCGGCCAACACAGCCACAATGCTTCGTATAGTACAATCAATCCCATCACCCAAAGCAGAACCAGTCAAGCAATGGCTTGCTTCTTTGGGAAATCAGAGAATGGAAGAGGTAAATGATCCAGAACTTGGTATGCAGAGAGCAAGAGCAAGAGCAATACAAATATATAGAAGTAGAGGAATGGCCGATAAGGAGATTGAACAAAGGCTACAATCTATAGATACAAGACATCAATATACTGATGAACTCAAGGCGAGAGGAATAAAGGATGGTTTGGAATATGCATTGCTTACAAATATCTCTTATACACGATCCGGCAAGACGGCACAAGAATACAAAGAATATAAATGACTAATAAAAACAGACAATTTGAGAGATCATATGACGAGGACAGAAATGCTTCTTACGGGATTGTCAGAAGAGGCTGGTGTAGAAATAGCCAAAAGCAAAGATGCAAAATGATTTAATGAAGTTCAAGACGCTCTTATACAATGAGCGGATATTGCCAAAAAAGCAAAAGAAGATTTGGAAGAAAAGGTTGGAAAATCCATCTTAAACGATGACAATCGTCTCTCTCCAAGGCAACAAGTATTGAGGGAACAAATCAACGGGCAAAAGAAATTATGAAAAAAGAAGACGCAGAAGAAATAGGGAAAAACAACAAAAACTTCCCATAGATTTTGAGTCAAAAAAAGATATATCTCAGAATACTTATATTATAAAAAATACAAATGGAGACACTTTCCACCCTTAGAGCACAGCTCAAAAAACTCACCGACACTCAAGCGCAAAAAACCTACGCCAATTTTTTCAAAGAGCCGGTGAAATTTTATGGAATCAAGACGCCCATAGTCCAGAAACTCGCAAAAGCAACACGAAAAGACATCAAACACTTGGACAAAAAAGAAATATTCTGACTCTGCGAAGACTTGTTGGCTTCCGATTATTGTGAGGAATCCTTCATCGCGAGCAATCGGACCTACGCTATCAAAAACCAATATGAGCAACAAGATTTTCTTGTTTTCCAAACATGGATAGAAAAATATATCAACAACCGAGCCAAATGCGATACGTTTTGCAATCATACAATAGGGGAGTTTGTAGAACAGTTTCCCGCATATACAAACCACCTCAAGCAGCGAACGAAATCACCCAATAGACGAGTAAAGAGGGCAGCAGCGGTATCGCTCATCGTCCCGGCAAAAAAATGAAAATTTTTGCCAGAGGTATTTCAGATCGCGGATGCATTACTAACAGATCCCGACGATATGGTCCAGAAATGATACGGACGATTACTCAAGGTCGCAAGCCAAGCGCACCAGCAAGAAGTCTTTGATTATGTGATGCAGCACAAGGCGACGATGCCAAGAACGGCCTTGAGATATGCGATAGAGAAGATGCCCAAAGAGCTAAAACTCCAAGCGATGCAAAAATAAGATGCGAGATTTTTTCTTACTACTATATATACGCGCTCCATAGAAAAAAACAAAAAGCAAAAAATCTCTTGCAATCAAGCAAAAATTTCGTAGTATACTGACATAAACACCAAGGACAGTAGGTTGCCCAAAGCATAAAATACCAATTCCTACCTAGGTTCACATACAGATAGTATTTTTTGTATAGGAGCCTCGAAAGAGTCTTTTTTGTTTTATATGATAAATTATTTATCCAAAAGATTTATCATCTATCATCTAAAATTTATCATTATTTTATACGAGATGACGATTACTAAAGAGAAAAAACAACAACTTCTGGCAAAATACAGAGAAGATTTGGGTAGCGCAACAAATGCAGTTATCATACAACAAAAATCTATTCCGGTAAATGTTGCCAACAAGATCAGAATGGAAGTCAAAACAACTGACGGAAAAATGAACGTTATCAAAAAAAGAATTTTCCTCAGAGCACTCAAGGACGCAGGACTCGAAGACGTGAATGTAGATGTTTTGGAAGGACCAGTGTTTGCATTGTATGCTCATGAAAATGAATTTGGACCACTCAAAGTCATCAACAAATATTTGAAGGAATTCAAAAAAGAAAACAAAGGAGCTGAATTCACATTTTTGGGAGGATGGTTCGAGAAAAAATGGCAAGGTGGTGAATACGTTAGTGAACTCGCTAATGTACCAACAAAAGAAGAATTGATTTCAAAACTTTGTTACTTATTCAATTATCCATTACAATCATTCGCTTGCGTAACAAGTGAAATTGCAAAAAAAATGGATGGATGAGCAGTAAAAGAAGAAATTAAAGAAGAAGCTAAAGTTGAAGAAGTAAAAGAAGAAGTAAAAGAAGAAATTAAAGAAGAAGTAAAAGTTGAAGAAGTAAAAGAAGAAGTAAAAGAAGAAGAAACACCAGCTGCAGAAGTAGCTGCTGAATAAATTAGTTATTAGTCACGAGTAGGTACAACACTCGTCACAGATAAAGTCTTTATATTATTATTGTTTCAAAAAATGGAACTTACAAAGAAAGCACAACAAATAATGGATCTCGTGAAAGAGATGAGTGCGGTAGAATTAAACCAATTAGTAAAAGGATTGGAAGAAGAATTTGGAGTTAGCGCTGCTGCTATGGTAGTTGCTGGAGGAGCTGCAGGTGGAAATGCTGATGCAGGAGCTGCAGGTGGAAATGCTGATACAGTTGATATCGAATTGACTGATATTGGACAACAAAAAATCTGAGTAATCAAAGCAGTTAAAGAACTTCTTGGACTTGGACTTAAAGAAGCTAAAGATTTAGTAGAAAAAGCTCCTACAATCATCAAAGATAAGGTGAAATATGAAGAAGCTGAAGGTATCAAAGCTAAATTAGAAGCTGAAGGAGCAACTATTTCTCTTAAGTAGATTTTAGAAAATATCTAATATCTAAGATCTTTTATTTATAAAATCGTAAAAATTATGAGTATATCTGTAAACGATGTAATCGAGGCACAAGCTCATATTGGTACGCTCAAAAGCGAAGCTCACCCAAAGACCAATAAATATTGGGCAGGTGTAGTAAACAATATAGCGGTGATTAATCCTGAAGTCATCATTGAGCAGATCGAAGGTGCGCAAAAGAAAATTCAGAAAGCCAAAGAAGAAGGAAAAGAAATTTTGGTAGTATCTGAAAAGAAAATGTACGCTGAAGAGCTCGAAAAGCTTGGTGAAAAATATGGATTCAATTATCTTAACTACAAACTTCCTTCTGGATTTTTGACAAACTTTGAAACCCTCAAAAAAAGAATAGAATCTATGAATACAATGGCTCGTTTTATTGAAACTGAAAACTTTCTTTCATTAACAAAAAAAGAACAATTAGTATACAAGAGAAAACTTGCAAGAGTTTTGAAAATCTATAAAGGAGTTAAGGGACTTAGTAGAAAACCAGAATTAGTAATTGTACTTGATGGACAAATGATGGACAACTTTATCAATGAATTGGTAAAAAGTTCAGATATTCAAAATATAATCATCGCAGGAACTAATTTTTCTAGACGATGGGCAGAAGATAGTATTGTTGTCGCTAATATATGAAGTCATAAAAGTGTAGATTTTGTTCTAAATAGTATGTTTAGTTAAAAAAATCATACATAAGATTTTATAGAGCAAAATTTATCTTCTTT
>CAZKEK010000032.1:0-9059 GCA_964551805.1 uncultured Candidatus Peribacteria bacterium | reverse complement strand
AAGAAGAAATAGATCGTAAAAGAGCAGAAAACGACTATATTATCAATCTCAAAGCGGAAACACAAATCAGAAATATAGATGAAAAAATAAATATCCTCGTCATCGAACAAATGAAAAAAATGTTCAAACTGCAAGAAGGTCAGTTGGAATTACTCAACGAAATCAAAAAATCAGTAAAAAAATAGTTTTTAAAAAAACATCAAAAAAAATCCCAATATCTAAGCTTTAAGTTCTAAATAAAGTATCCATATCTCTTAATCAACCCCTTAAGTTTCTGGGTTAATTCAGGATCTATAGATTTACTAAGCTCATAAAGCCTATTAATGCTCGTATTGTGTTTATTTTTTCTCAGAATAGATTCTCGAATAGTGACATCCAAAGTTGTATGATATTTCCTAAGAACCTTTTTCACAAGCTCATTAATATATCATTGAGCTATCATACCAGGGTTGTAAAGACTTTCCAAAATAGCTAGCTCCAACGTAGCCACAGGGAATGTCTGAGTACCTATAGATATTTTTTTAGTATATTGCCAAAAAAACCTAAACAGATTATCTGTCTTATTTTTTGCATATGTTTTAAACACGACCTGTTTATCAAACATAATAACTTCTGTGGATTGTTTATATTGATTTACAATAGAAAGCTCTTCAGGAATATCGAAAGAGGAGAGGTTGAGTTCAAGCGCTTTGAGTCATCAAACATACCAATTTCCTTTCAAAAAATCATTACAGTGCTTTTTGACTATAGTTCGATAAAAAAGATCGACAATTTCTTCTTGAGAAACAACATGATCGGGATCTTTCACAAAAAAGATATTTTTTTTGATATTTTCCAAATATCACCTAATTTTTAGGTAATAAATTATTTTATACATTTTTTGTATAGAAAAATCTTCCGCAAGAGTAGTTTTGAGTAAGAACGATATTTTTTCTCAGTCAATAAGCTTACCTTTATATTTTACCAACTTTTTAACAACGATGTCAAAAAACCTATTTTGCATATACAAGTACATACCTATAAAATACACAGAAAAAAATGTAACGTTTTTTACAAAAAAATCAAGACGTTTTTTCCACAAAAAATCAAACAGTTTTTCTATTGCATTTGTTTTTTAAAACCATAAAACCGCGCATACCCACATTTTTTATATATCATCAAACATGCAGCAAATGAGTCTTATTATGCCGATAGATGTATACCAAAGAAAAGTTTCTCTAGAAAATGTTCATGCAACATTTACAGAAACCACCTATGGATCATATGATGTTATATTAGAAATCAATTCTAACAAATTTTTGATTGCACTTCACAACGTAGCAGATCAAATAGAAAGCCTAGAAATAATAGCTACAAAGGGGTTTGTAGAGATAAGCAACAAAATAATTCTCATGATAAAAAAACTTATTGAACATCTTCGAATTAGACTAGACTAATATACAATCAAAAGACTAAAGCCCACAAAGTCAAAAATCAGACCTTACGGACCTTACAGACTTTACAGACTTTATAGACCTTACAGACTAAGCATGAGTGAAGAACAAAGCCTTATAATAGAAGAATATACAAAAAACCCTCTCCAAAACTTTGCACTCAAAGAATACACGATAAAACAACATGAGGGAAATTTTATTTGTTGAGATGATATTGTCGTATACCTAGTTATCAACGACAATAAGATACAAGAATATAGTTTTGATGGAAATTGCTCAAACATAACCACAGCAGCCGCAAGTTTTTTGTCAGAATTTGTGATAGATACGCCTATATCAGACATACTTCAGCGAAATTATCAAACTATGGTAGATCGTTGATTTGAGGTATCTCCTAGAAGAAAAAGAGCTGCCGTTATCGCGATATTAGCAGTTAGAAACGCAATACATACTTATATAAAAGATTGAAAAATAGATACATTTGATGATCTTATAGAAGACTAGACAAAAAAGACACAACACGACAAAAAAATAAGAAATAAAGTCAAAAAGCCAGTAAAATGATATTGAAAATAGTAGACAAATAAATACAGTCTACCCGTTGGATAGCAAATTTTTATTATTTCTTTACAAATAATGAAAGCACTCAAACACCTGCTGATAAATATTATCATCAATGGTGCAGTACTCTTTGCTATAGTAAACTATGTACCAGAACTATGATTTAAAATACAATCCATTTACAAAGACACCTACATTATCTTTGGTATATTGTGAATAGTGTTTTGGTTGATAAATTCCGTACTCAAAAGCATTCTCAACATTCTTACCTTACCCGTAAAACTAATAACGCTAGGAATATCATCATTGGTACTCAATATTGCTATACTCTATATCTTCGAGCAAACAATAAACTATCTAAACCTAGGGATAACCGTCCAACTTTGAACACTAGTACAAACAATTATATTATCTGTCATTATTAGTGCAATATACTTCATAATAAAAAAAATAATATAAATAAAACAAAAACATATTTTTATTATCATAACACAAAAAAATGAAAAAAAGAACAGTTTTTCTTATGTGGTGTAGTATCATTATGTTTATCTTGATCGTTATCCCATACATCCAAAACGCTTCTGACTGACCAACCACATCAGGAATATCGCTTTTCATGGGATACTACGTACAAAATTTTCCACCCGTTTACCTTTATGTAATCACGATGGGGATGATAGAATGAGTATTAATAACTATATTTGTACAATCATTACTCAATGATCTCAAATGAGAAGAGCCAACAAAATTTGATCTTAACCAATAAACCAAGTATTTTAAATTTTTATTACCAAGAAGTATTATGAGTAAAACGTACAACATAACGAGAGAAGTCGCAGCAAAATCTTTGCACATATCGACAAGAACTATAGATAGATACATCAAAAGTGGAAAACTCTCATACAAAAAGATTGCAAACAAAGTCTTATTAGCAAAAGAAGAAGTAGTAGAGCTTAAACAAGAATTTGCAACACTTCACCAAGAGCTCAATACAGAAATAGTCAACCAATCTTCTCATACCCAAGAGACAGCAAACCAAAATCATCCCACAACTACCACATTACGCAACAAAGATGAATTTGAAGACGCTATAGACCAAAAAGTGGAAAAGTTTTTCCTTATATTCAAAGAAAAGGAAAAAATGCTCGAAGAAAAAAACAAGGTCATTTTTGTTCTCCAACAAAGAGTATCTGAGTTAGAAAGCAAAATCCAACATATGATAGCTTTACCAGATTACAACAAAGAAAAACAAGAAGCTATTATAGAAAAGCAAAAATTGGAAGAAAAAATAGGACAGCTCAAAAATATGATCAAAAGCGAAAAACTCAAAAACCTAATTTTCATCTGACTTTCTCTCGTTTTTATCATAGTCGCAGGATTCTTCATTTTCAAAGGATAGCCACCAATTCAGGAAAAAATAAGACTTCAGAAAAAAAATTCTGAGGTTTTTTTTCACAAAAAAATAGATTGACTTTTATTGGAATATATCTATAGTATATTGGATTAGATTTTATTTGCCAGAAAACGGTATATATGATAGCAAAAATCATAGATTATCAGATATATATTATCATAGGAATAGTAATTTTTCCTATTTTTGCAGCTATCGTCTATTTTACAAAAAAAACCATCGAAAGAATATCCTTTATAAGAACGTTACACAAGATGAAAGCTCCACTAATGGAGAGAATAAACAACCCAGAAAAATTTTCTACGAATACAGACAAAGAAAAACATCAAGATATTTCAATAATGATATTCGAGATAAAAAACGACATTGAAAATCTCAAAAAAGACATAACACTTTCACAGCAAATAGAGACAGAAAGCAAAAAAATACAACAAATAGAGGACGATATACAATCATTTTATTTGCAGATGCAAACACCAGATACCCAAGAAGAAACCAACAAAGAAAATATTGAAGACATATACAAAGAAGCAATCAAGCAAAAAGAAACGTATAGCAATATCGATCATCAAAAAACAGAATTACAAAAACATCAAGCAAAGATAATGAATGAAAATATACATAAATTTATCTTCGTTTATCAAGAAAAAAACAAATTACTAGAAGAAAAGGATAAAGCGATAACAGAAAAGAATACTTCTATATATGTGTTACAAAAAAAACTCACAGAAGCAGAACAGAAACTAAAACTACTTTCCATAGAAGAAAAAAACATCCAAGAAAAAGACAATACCATAGCAGCAAAATCAAAAATCATACAACTCTTAGAACAAAAGCTGGATGAAGTAGCAGAAAAATATACAAAAGTTTTATCACTCTATAAAGAGCAGAGAGAAAAAGAACAAAACATATATGAAAAGATACAACAAAAAAACGAATATATTACCACATTACACGACAAGATAAGAGAAATAGAAGCAAAATTTGAAAAATTAACTACAACAAAAGAAGAAAGCAAAGAGAAGTTCTTACACAAAAAATTATGAGATATAGATAAGAAAATAACAAAAGAAAAAAGAAAAAATAGAATATATATTTTCTTATATATATGTATATTGGGACTTGGTATAGCATGAAGTATATTCTTATATAGCCAATATATTCCTAAACTTATACATATTATCTAAACATTTCAGAGAAAATTTCAGCAAATTCTTGTCTACACACATCAAAATTAGGGTTAGCCAACCAATCGTTGAACTCATGATGACAAAATTTCACCATCATTTCCAATCATTTTTCTTGCATACCGAGATAGGTTTCTATGTCTCATTTTTTGAGAATAAACACATGCTTTTTGTATAAATCATCAATATTTGCCGTTAAATCAGCATATTTTTTTGGAAACAAATTTTTGATAGTATCCACCAATTTATTATAATGGCGGTGTGTTTTCCCTGTATTTTGCAACCCACGATAATGAAGTTTTGCTTGTGCATAATAATATCATAAATCATCTTGTGACATAAATCCATAATCAACGATATTGTCCCAGTCACCAACGAAAAAAGACTGCAACCCAAATCTATCAAGGAACTTACTTCGAAGCTTATATCATCATTTTCCATTTATATTAATAATTTCATAGTCTTTAAGCTTACTTTTTCGTTCAGGGAACGTATGGAGATAATTAAGATAAAATTCAAAAAAATATGCATCCGTTTCTCACTCCACCATAATAATTTTATTAACGAAAAATATTTTAGAGAGATTTTCAAATTTAAGCAAATGGACCAATGTAGCCTCATCTGGCGATAAATTAAAATTTGAATTTTTTACTTGAGTCGCTCAAGCGATATTTGCAAATCTATATACATTGGAAATATTAGATTCATTAATAAAGAGAGGAGAGTAGGTAGAGATTATAAACTGAGTCCCTATATTCTTATTTATTTTTTCTATCATTCTAGAAAAACTTTTTTGCATCTGAGGATGAAAATGAATTTCTGGCTCATCAACGATAAGCATACCTTCATTGAGATCATACCCATAGAGAGTAAAAATCATAGAAAGCAATGATTGCTCCCCATCACTCAAAGATGAAAAATCCGTAGAAATACTAAATTCATCGACAAGGACAAACTTCAAAAGCTTATCTACATATTCCACCTGCAACGTTCTATTGATATATTTCTTTATACTAGCAACAAGACTGAGATAAAAATCAGACTGATACAATTTTTGGACATAATTTCCGATAGTAGATGGAGTAACCTCCAAGGTCGAGTAGTCCGAAACGATATTTCGTATTTTTTTTGCGCAAAGATAGAATCACATATGAGAATGGTAATCAGAAGATTTTTTATTTCCAATAACCTCATCCCAAGCATAAGGAGATATAGTAGAAGATATATTTTTAAAGCTTCTATTTGTTCCGACAAATCCAATACAATTTTTGAGAGGAGCCAAATAAGGAGCATCCGCTGGACGTTCAAACTCAGCATAAATTTCGATACAAATTTGAATCAATTCTATGGTCTGCAAATACAAAAGAACAAACTGATCTTCTGGAGACATAGCGGATTGATCAATGACGATTTTTTTTGCTTCGATATCGAAATCACAATGGAGAACAAAGTATGATGAAATTTTATCAATTTTTTCTGGAGTGTAGGTAGGATATGCAATAGACAATGTACTATATTTTTTGATCAATAACGCAAATATATCAGCATTACGACAAATATATTTCATATTATCATAATCATGAGTAGTAAGCTTACATTGGAAAATAACGGAAGATGGTTTATCTTGATACATAAAATGTTTATTGATTCAATCTAGATATTGTTCATTATATTGAACAGCGGTATCTATATTTTTCTGTTCCAAAATAGGCTTCTTATCGTACACATAATCACGCAAAATACCAACATTGAGAATCTGCTTCAAAATACGTAAGAAACCACTTTTACCAGCTCAATTTGGTCAAATAAGCACATTCACATTGTTATTTTCTCTATTATAAAATTTTACTCATTCTATATGAGAAAGATTTGGTTGATACGGGTAACTTAAGAGATTTGAAATTTTAATATTGGCTAATTGCATTATGACAAGGAAAGACGTATAAATACTTGTATATTTTGACTATTTAAGTATAGTCAATTTTAGTTTTTTTGCAAATTTATCCTTTAGCCAAAACAATGCAGGAATCCAAAGAAATAGGGACAGAATTGACCACAAGAGAAGAACTCGACGCGCTCTATAAAAGCATCACAAAACCAGCCAATAAAGAAGAGCAGCAAGCACAAAACGAGTAATTTTTAGCAAAATAGAGACAATATGATAGACGATAGATTATTTTCCTTCAAACAAAAATCACAAGACTTCGTAGTAACAGAGGAGTTACCGTTTACCCTAGCAGAAAAAGGAGACGTATTTTTTGCTTTTTTTGAAAAAAGAAACGAAAACACGATGGATGTCGTAAATCATGTGTGTTCAAGATGTAATATTCCTAGACTTACCGTAGGTATCGCAGGACTCAAAGACAAAAAAGCAATCACAAGACAACGAATCTGCATATACAGAAGCGCACTCAAAAAAATAGGTGGAGAAAGAGCATTTATAGAAAGTATTTCTGACGTAGCAAAAGTCATAAAAACTGGCCGACATACAGATCCCATAGGAATGACTACCGCCATTAAAAATGGATTTTACATAAGACTAAGGGCAAATAAAGCATTAAGTATACAAGAAAAAGATATGACCAAAAGAAAGATCATCAATCTTTTCCAAAAATGATTTCCCAACTTATTTGGAAACCAAAGATTTGGTATTAGTGGAATAAATCCAAAACAGGGGAGCGACCTCCTCCAATGAAAATTAAAACTTCAAGACAAAAAAGATATTATCTTCAAAATTCAAGCATACGGAAGCAGAATTTGCAATGAGTATATCCAATCTAGGACAAAAAAATGATTACAGATTTTGGATGGAGATATTATCGTAGACACGACAAGTACCGACAAAAACGAGTTTTGAATCTATCAAGCAGCAAACAATACCGTAAAAATGTTTGACGATACCCAAAAAGATACCAAATTTTTTCGTTATCCAAACCATCTAAAAAAAGAAGTTTCCTTCGATCCCGAAACCATGATGATTACGTGACCAGTAATCTGATATAATCTTTTATTAGCACCAAAAGAAAGTGACGCAGGGAAGAAAGAACAAGGACTTCTAGAAAAGAACAACATCACAGAAAAAAGTATAAAATTATGTGAACAATACAAAATTTATGGAATCAGAAGACCAATCTGGGTATTTCCGAGAAATGTTAGCGTGAGATTCCAAGAAGACGATGTGCTACTCAACTTCACATTACCATCAGGATCGTATGCAAGTATTCTCATTGAAGAACTCCAAAGAACCGTCGGAGTAAAACTCTCATAAAAAAAATTACAAAAAAAATCACTCCCTAAAGAGTGATCCTTTCTCATCAAAAAATAATTATTCTGATACAACTTCTTCAGCTGTTTCAGGAGTAGCTTCTTCTGGTGTTTCTACAGCAGTTTCTGTAGTTTCTTCTGTAGTTTCTACTTCTGGTGTTGTTACTTCGTCTGTCATTACTATTCAGGTTAGTAAATAAAAAATCTACGCATCAATACTAGTTCGATACACCAATAAGTGTACGAGAGTCCTAGGCAATAGCTAGGGCTTTATGGAAACTCATATCAGAAAGGTAATTAATCAACAATAAATATTTGACTTTTTTTGTACATATAGTTATCATATAAAGGAATTACTTTTTATAATAACCTACAGAATTATGCAAATCGGAAAATATTTTGTAAAATCTATGGAAGATGATTTTGTACTCAAAATGCTTGTTTGAGAAGAAAAAATAGCAAATCAAACCATTGAAAATATATTAGAAACATTAACAATAAACCCCAATACGGTTAGTTTCAACGAACCAGTAAGATTATCTACAACTATATTAGGAAAAAATTACGTAGAAACTTATAGACCAGAATGAATAATTTTTGAAACTGAACAAACGCCAAAACACATATTCCCTTTTGACATGATTGTACTTACCGACAACGATACATTTGAGGTACATTATTATAAAATGGAATGAAATCTTGGATTCTTCTATCAAAGAAATCTTATTCCATGATATGAGAAATTTAAATGTACAAATTATGAGGATTTAATACAGAGATATCCGACGATCCAAGATGTAATTGACGCAGTAAATATATTCAGGATACAGAATTGATTCAGAGCTTTACCAGAAGAAAAAACAAGGCTTATTCACTATAACGAAGCCGTTTTTCAAGAACCAGTACACATAAAAGCAGTTGCTATTTTTTGAAAAAATAAAAAATCTCAAGAAATTGCAAAAAAATATAATTTACCATATTTTTCATCAGCAAAAGAATTTTATGAAAATATATAAAGTAGAATCAATATAATAGAGGAGAGGACTAGCAAGTAAGCCAATACTCCTCCAAAAACACAAAAAAATATCCACGCTCACAAAATTTTCCTATAAAAAAAAGATCAAAATTATATACAACTAAAAGAGATCAAAAAAACAGACAGCTGAGACATAATTCAACTCAGGGTAAAAATAGCGTATTTTA
>CAZKEK010000031.1:4724-9187 GCA_964551805.1 uncultured Candidatus Peribacteria bacterium | reverse complement strand
CTATGTCCTATTGACATTTTCAATAATACACAAAAGTAGTTAAATATCAATAGATACCTAGTAAAACCTGTTGTCGGAAAGTTACAACAAAAAGTTATTCAAATAGTTTTATATTATTTTCTATTCGTATATTTAGCTTTTCATTTCATTCATTATATAGTTCAATAGCTAAACTTTTTTTATTGAAAAAAAATGATGTCTTGAAAGAGACATCATTTTTTGATATTTCAATG
This sequence comes from uncultured Candidatus Peribacteria bacterium, assembly GCA_964551805.1. Lineage (GTDB taxonomy): Bacteria > Patescibacteriota > Gracilibacteria > Absconditabacterales > Absconditicoccaceae > CAJBLF01. The sequence goes on along the minus strand of CAZKEK010000031.1, from coordinate 8,954 downwards.
CTTCAATATTTTAATCTTTCAATCTTCTTATTACTCTCTCTTTCCCCATCACTTTCATCACAGAAAATAAGTCTGGAGTCTGAGCTACACAACAGAGTTGGATATCCAAGAACATGACTCAATTACAAATTTCTGTCACACTTACAAGAGTAGATAATCGTTTTTCAGTAGGATATCCACAGTATTATCTAGATATAAAACAAGTTTTTTTAAACTATTTTTGTTCCTATACAGCACATTTTTTTAAATGTATCGGATGGTCTAAAACATTCTTCATGACCATCCAACGTCGACAAATATAATTTATCATCATATTCATCCCCATAACAATCTGTAGACCATGAAACATGAGCAGCAATATATATATTTGTATAATCATATTCAAACAATACAGAAAAGTTATCTAATTTATTTTTTTTTGTTTTTCATGGAATGCTGTCTAATATTTTTTTCAAATTTCAACAATGAAACATATATCATGGTGTACAAAAACAGTGATCTTTATAAGATATATTAGACCTTTTAAAATCATTATTATTATATTCTGATATAGAAAACATAATATTCAAATCCTTAAATAATATCTTATCATCTGTAGTAATACTTATTTTATTTTGAAAATCCTTCTTTTTAAGAAATGATAATTTATTCCATATTGCGGTATATCATTGATGTCATGGAAATGGAGATTTAGTTTCGGGTGATTCTTTGTATACATCTAATTCTTTGAAAAGTTGTTTTTTAGTTTCTTTTCAAAATAATTTCAATGATCTAATGATTAATACATCATCGGACAAAGATAATAATTCTTGTTTTAATTCTTTTTTTGTTTGTTCAGAGATAGATACTAATGCTTCAATAGCCAACATCTCTTCTTGTCTAAGTTTTTGCACTAGCGGATTGTGTTGTTTGTCTTCCATGGGTATATAATAAGAAAATAAAAAATATATAAGCAATTTATTTGTTTACGGATTGGATATATTTTTGTTTGATCCATGGTCTTAATTTCTCATAAGAGGTATTGTCGCATAATGCGAAAGAAAGTACATTTATGGTTTGATATATCAGAGATTTTGTTCAATTAGGAAAATCATTTTTGTGTGTAGAAGTAATGGCAAGTATTTCTTTTAGTTGTTGTAATTTGTGTTTTTTGCTTATATTGTTTCAATTCATTTGATATGAGGTTGTGATATCTGGTAGATTAGCTCATTTTGATTGTTTCATCATGTCTATGAAAAATTCATAGTCCATTGCATATTTATATTTTGAGGAATATCATTTGATATCCAAAGCGAGGGATTTGTTGTATACAACAGAAGAATGAAGAAATGGACAGATTCACAATATAACATTTTGTATATTTTCATCAGATAATGGATAATTGGTAGCATATTTTTTGTGGATTTGATCGACTTCGACATTTGTTCATATAATTCAATGATCAGGATTTTTTTCTAGAAAATCAATTTGTTTGGTAAGTTTTGATTGATCTAGTCGAATGTCATCTTGATCCAGAATAGCGATATATTTTCCATCAGCTTGTTGGAGTCAGATATTCATATTTCAAGCAATTCATTTGTTTATGTTGTTTTTTATAATGTGGATTTGATTATTTGGATCATTGTATTGTTTAAAATTAGTTATTGTTTGTACTGTTGAGTCTTTGGATCAGTCATCAGTAATGACGATATTCATGTTGGGATAGTTTTGTTGTAATACAGACAAAAGAGACCTTTCAATATATTGCTCTCAGTTATACGTAGGTATAAGGACAGAGACCAATGGTTGGTGTTTGTTTGTGGATGTGATTGTTGTGTTTTTTTCCATGAGCATATAATAAAAAGATAAAAAATAATAGAATTAGTTAGCATGATTGGTTTGTAATATTGTTATAATTTTCCAGATTCATTGTGTGGTGATTTGTTGTACAAGAGTTTGTTTTTTTTGTACAAGATTTTCATATTGCATTTCAGCAGTATGATTCCACCAACGATTGGTTGTGGGAGAACAATTGTGGTATAAAAGTTGATTCATTTCATCTTCACATTTTTTTACCGTGATGTGGAGATCATTGTTTGTTTTTTCCATGAGTATATTTGATTATGATATAAAAACATTTTTGAGTATTAAAAAAGGAGCCGTATGGCTCCTCTCTTTACTTGATTATATATCATATAGACGACTTTTTTTTAATTTTCCTCAGCATGATGTATATCTGTATAAAAATTATATTTTGATAGTTTTAGTATATATACAAAAGTAATTAAATATCAATGCAGAACTAGTAAATACTGTTGTCGGAAAGTTACAACAAGAAGAAAAAACTCCACCGTAGTAGAGTTTTTCTCTGTATATATTATTTTATTAATTCTTTTTGATATTTAACTGCTTCAACAAAAATATTTTTATCCTCTAATGAAACCGATGATAATGATGATAACACATTCATATTTATGTCATAATTTTCTTTTGGAGACATTTTTAAATTTTTTGTAGTATTTCATCATGTCTTTACTTTTACATTATACATATCATTTTCTTTTTTTATTTCTAATACTTCAATATATTGATTATTGTAATTATCTCTTGATGCATCAAATCTATCTCTGTAGTTCTGATATCATGTAGATGATTTTTTGGTTCATCAATCGGTATATACACAAAGTTGTGAATCCCTTTCTATTCCTCATCTTGAACTCCAGTATGAATGTTCGCTGATTACTGCCATAGCATCAGTTTCATTAAACTCTTGGAAACTATATAATCCTGTACTATGATTTTGTCATCGACTCTTGTCGTATGCTTTTTTAAAATATTCTTTTTTTTCTTCTGGAGATAATTTTTTAAATATTGTTTTTGCTCTATTTTTTGCTTTTCCAATTGCCTTTGTTTTGTTTTGTTTCACTAATTCATTATATGACAAATCCCTATTATATGCATCATGAAGTTCCTTCATAATTGCCTCATTATCGACAATTCATCCTTGTCTGAGTATATATTTTTTTGTTTGAAAAAATATTTTTACAAAGTCTATATAATTAGATAATTTAGCATCAGGGAAGACAGAAGATGTATCTATTTTTCATTCTTCCTTTGATGTATTTAAAAAATCCAAACATACTTTTTCTGTTTCAGAATTTTGTACTCCTTGTATTAAAAAATTCATCCAGAACTCACTATCCATATCGTGCAATTTTAATCCATTTATAGTTTTATCATCTATATATTTTATTGTACTAATTGTAGATATACTATCTTTATATAATAATGATGGATTTTGCTGAATATACTCATTGATATTTTCTTGTACGGAGTATATAAACGAACCTGAGTTTGTACCATCCTGATGTCTTTGTTGTACTAATAGATCAAAAATAACAGTCATATCATCTAATACCAATCTATCTTCATTACATACTTTTGCAAGCATCTGTCGAAGAGATTCATCTCTGATAGCATCAGATCTCGTAAATGGATTATATATTCCATTTTTTACATTTTTTTCCACATTGAGTCTTCGATCGTGAATAGATTGTTTCACTTGATCTACAACTCACATTTCTTTGAGAACATCAGAATATTTATCTTGTATATCAGACAATGCTTTGATGGTTTTTTTAATTATCTCCAGATTTAAATTTCATTTTACATATTCTGGTCTCTCTTCCCATGATACACCCCAATACGACGCTTGATGGTTATCTTGAGCTATAAAATTATCAGCTATAGTAAACAATCAGATAGCACATCCCTCAGACAATGCCTTTTTTAACGTATCCATATCTTTTTCTTCAACTGATTGATTGATTCCTGTAAGAGATTTTTCTTGTTGTTCTATATATATCTTTAATTTTTCTAGAGTATCTTTTTCTACTATATTAAATTGCTCTTCTAATTGTTTTGTCATATTCTTTTTTTCTATTATTTCTTTCTTTTGCTCTTTTATTTTCATATATTCTGGTGATATTTTCATAGCGCTATAAATCTCTTCTGCATATATTTTATCATCATATTTTCTTAAAAAATTGATACTTTGGACCAATTCAGCTCTTATTTTTATAGATTCTTTATCTGTATTTCATTTTTGACTATCATTTTTATTTTTTTTCAACTTGATAAAATGACTATTTAATCATCACGTTAATGTCGAAACAACATTTGTCTGGATTTCGCTATTTTGTTGGGATGTAGCATTTTTTTTCATAGGAGTTTTTTTGTAAAGATCTAAAG
>CAZKEK010000031.1:0-4714 GCA_964551805.1 uncultured Candidatus Peribacteria bacterium | reverse complement strand
CAATATCACATTGGGAAGTATCTTGATTATATTTTATTTTTACTTCTGTGCCTTCTGGCAAAAATATAAATTTTTCTTTGCCTATAGGTGATTGATAAATTGGTAAAACATTATTCTGAAATGATTTCGACGAATCCGACACCGGTCTGTTCATCGTAGCCGATCTTGATTTCCGTTCCGTCAGAATCAAAATATATTTTTTTGTTCTTGAGTGTTTGTTGGTTTGAGAAGACTATATTCTCTTCATTTTTTATTTTATCTCTAGCTGTGATATTCTTATTTTTCATAGGCACAGATAATTAAGCAATAAAATTTTATCGTATTTTATGACATCAAGACATCCCCACAATTCCTCTCGTTGCCTGTTTGTTGATAGGCACAGGGATATGGTCTCATGTAAATACACGAGAACTATCAGATGAATAAGCTACTACTTCTTCTTCGTAGATTTCTTCTTTAGATAACAACTCTCTTGATTTTTTTGAGACAATGTCTCTCAGTTCATTGATTTCATCTACTAGACGATAAACGTACTTGAGCTGATCATCAGCATCTCCTATACCATGTTCCGTAATATAACTAATCAATTCCACCGGAATACTATATGGCAATCCATCTTCCATAGCCGGGCACATCAACATCCTAGCATATTGCTGTGCAAATGAATTGTCTCTTCTGTATGACATGGTCTTATCATAGGTTTTACGGCATATAGATTCCAAGAGACCATATAACTCCTTTTGTTTAATAATCAATGTTCCACTCGTCATATGTAATGTACTCAAAAGGTCATCTATATCACTTTGTGCAAGCGTATCTGACAATTGATTTTTTGTAGGCAATGGCTTTGTTACTTCTGATTTTGATATACATCATGATATTATAGCTTGTTCTATTGGCTTGATACGACAGACAGATAATTTTCTTTGCAACAGAAGATAACGCTTTGCTTTATCTTCCAAACTCTCTAGATATGGCATAGTAAACTCTCTTGGCTTTTGTTCAGATTCCAAAAAGTCTGTAAGGTACATTGCCAACCCATCATGTGCATTATCTCCAAAACGTTTCTGAACTATATTTAGTATAGAGATAATGTTATCCGTAGTGTGCTCTTTCTGTATTCTAAGCACCATTTCCTGATATGTTTCAGGGACAGATCATTGTTTCTCTTCTAAGATTTTTGCGTCCTGGTTAGTAGACCTTTGTAAAAACACCTCTCATGAATAATGAAATCCTTTTTCCATAATATTTTTCTATATTTTATAAAACGTCTTTACTTGACATTTTGAAATTTATACAAATGTAGTTAAATATCAATAGAGAACTGGTAAATACTGTTGTCGGAAAGTTACAACATACTAGAATAATAGTATATATCATCATTCTATTCATCTATAGACAATAGATGAGATAAATCATATTTCTGTATTCCTTGCATAATACGCTGGATATTTTTTTGTTCTATATCCAACATTTCTCCCTGTGACTGAATTTTTTGTCCTTTGTTTATTTCTCGTTTAAAATCATCGGTAATCTTTCCAATATTTGGTAGGTATGTTTGATTAGGAGCAAAATCTACCAATCTAAATCAGGCTCTTTTATTGATAATAAAACTTCATTGATTTAGTGCCGAGTGTCGCGAGATTATTTTTTGAATATCTGTGGATGATAATATTTCAGCTATAATTGCCTTTCTACACTGACTACCAATTCATCATCCCCTACAACTAGGATCTACTCTCGTGTAGGATTCTAATGACATATCTTCATTATTAAATTGATCAAAAAGAACAGAACCGATAATTTCTTGTCTTGCTTTATCGATAATCACTTTATGTATATTATGCTCCTCAGCCAACTTGGTTTCAATGATGTTTTGATTTTTTTTTGGTGACATAGGAACGTCTTTCAAAAAACGCATAAATTGCTGATTTTTTTGCCAATGACTTAATTTACTAGATAACTCTTTTATCTCATGATTAGTAAAATCTTTTATGGTAATATCTAATCATTTTACTGTTATTTCCATGAATATATAAGTAACAAAAATAAAAAAAACCTCCTCTATAATCTAGATAGGAAGGTTTGTGTGTATATGAATTATGCTATAACATTAGCTTCAATACGAGAAATTCTTCCTACTTTTGAAATAGTAAGAATATATTTTAGCTATGTTTTTTCTTCTTATGTGCATACTCTATCACTATATAATAAATTAATTTTAATTATTTAATTATTTAATTATTTAATTATTTAATTATTTATTTCTTACCATATATCAATAGCTAACTGGCAAATACTATTGTCGGAAAGCTACAACACTATAAAAAAAGAGCCTATCGGCTCCTTTCCTAAATGTATGAAATAGTAGATATACATGATTATTTTTATATTTGGATATGTTTCTTCGCTCTCACTCTTGAGTTAGCGAGCAATTTTTCTGGAGTATCATCATCTATCGCTATCTCAACAGTTCCTCATTTATAATCGATCTTGTTTTTCACTTGGTATGGCAATCCTATCTCTTCAAGCTGTTTTTGTTTGATATCGATATTTCCTTGTGTCCGGATGGTTATCTCTTTACCCTCTTTTTCATATTCCTTGATTATATCTATCACCTGCTTATTGAATTCCTTTTTCTCAAGATTATACAGACATCAGTCCCGGTCTATAAAAATTCCTGGGAACTGGGTACCTTCAGGTAATTCCTCTTTCTGGATAAATTCATACGTAGCAAGGATTCATCCAAGATTTCTCTCTCTAGAAACTTTTTTATAGCTAGGATATTGCAACTGAAGAAGAAGTATCATCTGGTTTTCAAAATCTATCAATTTTTCTGATTTTTCTGAATCTTCTTGTCTTAAAATAATCGCCAATTGTTCGACATTGGTCAAATCTTTTCGATTGGGTAGATCATATCTTGCACTATGCAAAAATCTACCAATCTCTCCTTCAAAGACTTTCTGAAAGGCCTCTTTTTTTTCTTTATATGCTACTTGTGTGAATATCTCTCATGAAGAGCTTGTTGCAGTATCTTCATCAGATTCACACATATCATCAAATTGTTTGAGGACCTCTTCCTGGGTCATACTATTTCCTCATAATGATTGGATGATCCTTACATTTTTCCCTTGGAGTAATGTAGTAAGGTATTCTTCGGATTTCGTTCCTGCAATCACTTGTTTGAATACGTCTATAGGAATCAAAGAACAGAGAATGATTTTTGCATTCGGATCTTTCTGGAACGTTTCGTATGATATCTTGAGTCAGCTCATATCGCTTCGTGCATTATTCGATTTGCTTACGAATTTTTTATCATCAGCCCTCAAATCCACCACGATGCTGTTTTTAAGATGAAATTTTGATAAATCCAATGTTGCGAAAAATTCTTTGAGATACGGATATCGTCATTGTACATCATAGAATTGTATGGTATCCAAAATGGATTCTTTGGCTTCCTGATTTTCTTTGGGTTCTTTGAAAATATTCAACAGATCATTAGGAGTATAAGGCAGTTTGATGAATTTAACGTTTGGTTTGGAGAATAGAAATACAGATTTAGGAAATTCATGACGAAAATATTCTTCAGACATAAATGAGGTAAGTATCATAGGATTATTAGGATGTTTCAATAATAGATTGAAAGCTAATTCTATTCATTTAAAATCTGTCCTCTTATCGCTTTCACTAAACTTTCCTTCTAACAGAACAATATTTGCATTTTGTAACGGCGTACATTCTTTTGTAGATAAATCATTTCTGAATGTGTTTCGATATCATTCATTTCATAAACCCGTAAAAAAACCTATTGTATCAACTATTTTCATAGTATCTAGAAGAGTTGTATTTGTTGGTTGTGTTATATCTTTAAGTTTTGTTTCCTCCGTTTCTTCTGCTGAAGTAATTTTGGTTATCTTTTTTTCCGCCATGTCTATGTATTCAATAAAATAAATATTTAATTATTTTATAAACAAATATTTTTAAACATCAATGCTAGACTAGTATTTACTGTCGTTATTTTTTAACAACAAGCGTGTATTTTTCTACAAGAACACCATCTGCGCATATACCATCGATCCAACTAGCATAGGTAAGCTGAACATTATCTGAATATTTTTTTTTGAGTTCTTCAAATATTTTTAGAATAGTATTTCTACTTTTTTTATATTTGGTTACGAAAATAAAGCTTCATCAGCTCTTTCCTGAAGCTAAAGGCAATATACCCAAGGCTTCATCATCATAAAATTTATTTCTTTCAAAAAGTTCTTTTATTTTTTTTATAAGTATATTTTCTCCTTCTACAAGAAGAGAAAAATGATGATAATTATTTATAATCTGTATCAGTTTATTTATATATTCATCGTCTAAAGGATTCTGATAGGTATTATAAAGTGCTAATAATATCTGTATTTTTAGTAGAGAATATAGATTCATAAATCATTCATAAAATCATTCTGTCATCAAGAAAGGAAGTATCTTTTCAAATTTTCACTTCGTATATCATAACTTCACAAGTATACTGTTCATTTCTTCCTGTCTATGTTGCATCATATCCTTGAAATTGAGCCTATCATTGATGATCATCAAAGCATCATATCCCACACCGAGATAGAATACGCCATAATCGAAAGGATTTCCATTGGCAAATTCAGATTTTTCTCATAGTGGTAAAGGAAGTATTTGCGAATATTTCAAATCTTTCTTTTTGGGAGTG
>CAZKEK010000030.1:0-9242 GCA_964551805.1 uncultured Candidatus Peribacteria bacterium | reverse complement strand
ACGAAAGAATGATTTCTTTCTACAAAAAAGAACTCTGGGCATCTCACATCTTAGACAAAGCTAAAAAGCAAAAACATTATAACACAAAACGATATAGAAAATTTGTTTCGTTTAATTTTCCTGGTGCTAAAAGATACAAAAGGCTTAAAGCTATTGTTTCTAATGCATATAGAGAAAACAAGAAAAAATATAACACACTTGCTCAGCTTGGAAAAATTGTTTAGTTATTCATTTTTAATTATTAATTGTTAATTAAGTATGTATGCAGTTATAGAACTTAAAGGACACCAATATATCGTACAAGAATGAGACACTATCACGGTTGATAATGTTGATTTGAACGAATGAGAAAAAATGGTTGTTGATAAAGTACTTTTGGCTTTTGATGATAAAGGTGAAAAAGTAAGTATATGAACTCCATACCTTGGTACAGCAAAAGTAGAATGTGTTGTAGAAAAAAACCAAAAAGGAGAGAAAATCAAAATTCTTAAATTTAGAAGAAAAAACAGATACCAAAGAACGATTGGATTTAGACCATATCAGTCGCTTTTAAACATTAAAAAGATTACTATTAATGAGTAAAGAATGAGTCTTGGAACGAGACGGAGAAGTTCTTGAAGTTTTGCCTGCATGATTTTTTAAAGTGCAGCTCAAAGATGTTGATACGCTTGTTCGCTGTAAAAAATCGTGAAGAATGAGCCAATCAAACATTTCTATCATCACATGAGATCGAGTAAAACTTGAAATCAATCAGTATGACATGAGTCAGTGACGTATTATCTTTAGATATAATGATTATAAAAAATAGTTAGATTTATTTACTTTAATTACTGTACTATGAAAGTTAAGGCCTCTCTAAAAAAAAGATGTATGTACTGCCAAATAGTAAAAAGAAAGGGTACACTCTATGTAATATGCAAAAAAAACCCTAGGCATAAAGTAAGACAAGGATAATTTTATTTATTGTTATTTGATCCACATGTTTAGATTGTCGTGACACGTTTTACCAGAAAATAAGTCTATTTGGATTGGACTTACTTCTGTATATGGTATTGGTCTTCAAAGATCTAAAACCATTCTTGCAAATGCAAAAATTGATTACCTCAAAAAGGTAAAAGATATTTCAGAAGATGAACAAAAGAAAATTCTTGAACAAATTCAAAAATATATTCTCGAAAATGATCTTAAAAGAGAAATAGCTTTTGCTATCAAGAGACTTAAAGAAATTAAGTGCTATAGAGGTATGAGACATAATCTTTGATTGCCTGTTAGAGGACAATTAACAAGAAAAAATGCTAGAACAGCAAAAAAACTTCTTGGAAGATCAAAAGTAAGACCAGTACTTAAGAAGTAATAAAAAAACTGAAAGATGGAACGATAGAAAAAGCAATCTTTTAATCTTTCAATAAAATTATATTTATCATTTATCATTGTTTACTACATGGCTACATCTGTAAAAGCGAAAGTCGCTACTCCAAAAAAGAAAAAAGATATAAAATTGGATAGTGGAGTCCTTCACGTACGTACTACTGACAACAACACAATTCTTACCTTAGTAGATGCTAATGGTAACAAAGTACTTGGTGGATGAACTTGAAAGCTTTGATATAAAGGAAGCAAAAAAAGCACACCTTATGCTGCTGAGACTTTGACTAAACAAATTCTAAAAGAAGGACAAGGAATTGGTCTCAAAGAAATTGGTATTATTTTCAATGGAGTGGGATTGGCAAGAGATGGAGTTTTCAAAGCTATCAATGAAATTGGTCTTATTGATATTTCTTATATAAAAGAAAATACTTCTATCCAATTTGGAGGATGTAAAGGAAAGAGAAAAAAGAGAATCTAATCTTAATTCAGAATGTGTAATTCATAATTCAAATATATATAAAATACCATCATTATTCATTTTTAATTATTAATTGTTAATTAGTTATGAGATATACGGGACCTAAGTTTAAACTATGTAGAAGAGAACAAGTAGATCTATTTTGATCAGCTAAATACAATGTCAAAAAAAATAGAAGCTTGCCTGGACAACATGGAGGAAACATGCAAAGATCTTCTGAATATGGAAAACTTTTGAGAAACAAACAAGTGCTTAAAAGAATGTACATGTTATCAGAAAGACAATTTGTAAGACTTGTAAAAGAAACCGCAGCAAAATATGCTAAGAACAAAAATATTACTCACGATACTGCCCTTTTCCAATTTTTGGAAAGAAGAATGGATTCTGTTGTATATAGATCATGGCTTGCAAAGACAATGATGCAAGCTAGACAAATGGTTACGCATGGTCACTTCTTATTAAATGGGAAGAAACACAATATTCCTTCATCATTTATTGCTATTGGTGACAAAATCACACTAAAAGATAAATTAAAAACTTCTGCTTTATACAGTCAAAATGCTGCAGAAAACAAAGGAAAAGTTCCTTCATGGGTAAAATTGGATAAAGGAGCTAATACCGTTGAAATGTTAAATGATCCACAAGTAGGAGAACTTGGAATACCTGCTGATATATTGAAAGTTATTGAGTTTTATGCGAGAGTATAGTCTATATACGTATATATAAAACAAAAATATTTTTACTCTATTATTACTCTGCATGTTGGATATACAAAAATTCATCTGAGCCCCAAAAATTATTGTATCAAATGTGGACGATAGAACCACAAAATTTGAGGTTAAATACCTTCCTAGAGGGTTTGGACAAACACTCGGAAATGCATTAAGAAGAATAATTTTGTGATATAGTGTTGGATGAGCTATTACTGGGTTGAAAATAAAATGAGTAAATCATGAATATCATGTAATTGATGGAGTAAAAGAAAGTGTAATTGATATGATGTTAAACTTTAAAACACTACGTTTCAAAGTAGACGAACAAGCTGATACTATTCAATGGATTTCTCAAAGATTCTCAGGGATAGGAAAATATACATCAAGTAACATTAAATTACCTTCTGGTATTGAGTTACTCAATGAAGATATCAAACTCTTTGAAATTACTGATCCATCTCTAGAATTAAATATTGATATAAGAATAGAAAAATGATATGGATATTACAGTATTGATTACCTTAGAAGTCGTGATAGAAAAGATGAAGAAATAGATGCAAATATGTTGTTGATAGACAATGAATTTAAAATTATTGATTACGTAAAATACAATGTAGAAGAAGTTATTGAAGACTTCACAGGATCAACTAAAGATTTATTGACAATAGAAATCAGATCTTGGTTTAAAGGAGTTTCTCCAAAAGAAATTGTAATGTTTGCTGGAGAAGTTTTGGCTTCATATGCTAAATTATTCGTTTTTGATACTGTATATATTGATAGATCATTCTTAGTAGATATTGAAGATCTTGATAGAATACAAGATAAGTTCCATGAAGAAGCTAGTATCAAAACTATGCCAATTGATGCGCTTCCCTTGAGCGAAAGAACAAGAAATGCTTTGATCAAAAACAATATCTTATATGTAGAAGATCTCGAAAAGAAAAAGAAAGGAGAGCTTTTGCTTATGAAATGAGTAGGAAGAAAAGCTATTGATGAAATAAATAGTGCATTGGCAAATATAGATAAAGCACTTATCGGCTAATAAATGTTTAGAAAGTAAAAAAGTGAAAATTTTAAATTATTTAGTTTGGTATCATGAGACATAAGAACAATAAAATGCTCGAATTAGAAACAGGAGCAAAAAAAAGACAAATATTTGTTAGACAGTTATTAACAAATCTTGTAAAAAATGGAAAGACTACTACTACACCAAAAAGAGCTAAAGTTCTTAAGTCTGAAATTGATTCATTTTTTGCTAATCTTGTAAGATTAAATAAAAAACTTAGTGAAAAAGATGCAAAAAGAGAAAGTATTAGATATATCAAATCTATTATTTATGGAGAAGCTGAAGGTAAAAAAGTATTGAATGTTCTCTTACCCAAATACATAGAATCTGGATCTACATCAAGTTTTGTAGCCGATTATAAATTAGGATTTAGAGTAGGTGATGGTGTTCAGAAAATATTACTTAAATTAATTTAGATCTTATAATTTATAACCTAGAAAAAATCATTTAGTTATTTGAAAATTTAATCATGGAATTTACAAAAACAGATTTAAATAAGACGCTTCGAGTAAAGCCAGTCGATATGGACAAAAATAGAAAATGGTGGAAAATCGACGCCGAAGGAAAAACACTTGGAAGATTAGCAGTAGATGTTGCAAAATTGCTCTTGGGAAAACACAAAGCATATTATTCTGATTTTTGGGATGCTGGTGATTTTGTCCTTGTAGAAAATATCGAAAAAATCAAAATAACATGAAAAAAAGCGCATGACAACGTTATGTATTCATACAGTGGATACAAAGGAAATGTAAAATCTGTTACTCGAGATGTTGTTATGAAAACAAATCCTGCTAAATTGTTTACTGCAGTTGTAAGAGGAATGCTTTCCAAAAACAAACTTAGAGACAAAAGAATCAAAAGACTTAAATTGGTAGTTTGAACTACTACTGCATACGATCATTTTAAACCTATTACCTCTAAATAATGGCAAATAAAGAATATACCTATGCTATAGGAAGAAGAAAAGAGACAACAGCTGTTGTTAAACTTTTTGGACAAGGAACAGGAAATTTTTCTATCAAAACTTCTAATGGATCTGTAAAACCATTAGCTGATTATTTTGGAGGAAATCTCTATCTTTTGGAAGCTGCGCTTTCACCACTTACTACGTTGGGTGCAGACTATCTCAAAAAATTTGATGCAGAAATAGTTGTTAGTGGTGGTGGTATTTCAGGACAAGCTGATGCTATCAAACTAGGATTTGCTAGAGCATTGATTGAATGGAACCCTGAACTTAGAGTTTCTTTGAAACCTTTTGGATTGCTCAAAAGAGATCCTAGAGTAAAAGAAAGAAAGAAACCAGGTTTGAAAAAAGCGAGAAAAGCACCTACATGGTCAAAGAGGTAAAAAAATCAGTGAACAGTGAAAAACTAATAATGAAAAATGATGGAATTATTTTATTATATATTATTGTAAATTACAATAGTCCATGATCAGATACTACCATCACTATTCACTTTTCACTATTCATTATTCACTATATTTATAAAAGGCTCTTTGGAAAAGGAGTTTTTTTGTTTTTTTTTGCACCCGGGTGGAAAATTTAGTAAATTCGTTGAAAATGAGGAGAACTTTGTTAGTATCATTTCTATGAAAATGATTCAGATTTCTTTTTATTTTTTTATAGAAACAAGTTATGAAAGATTTAGTTTTTCTCGGTGTCCACTGATGCGGTAAGGGAACTCAAGGTAAATTGCTTTTAAAAGAATATCCAGACACAGTATATATGGAAATGGGACAGCTCTGTAGAGCATTAATGTCCAATGACAACGGTATAGGAAATTATATCAAAAATTTGGTAAATAGTGGTCTTATGGTAGACAATTTTATCACTCATGATTTGCTTCATACTACCGTACAAATAGCAAAGAAAGAAGGCAAATGAATTATGATGGATGGATTTCCTAGAGCTATGGAACAAGCAGAATATATGATAAAAACGCTATGAGCATACCAAAGAGATTATGTTATCGTGCATTTTGAGCTTTCCAAAGAAAAAGCATTGGAGAGAATGCAAAAAAGAGCTGCTATTGAAGCACGTGTGGATGACACTCCTGAAGCAATGGAAAGAAGACTTGCGGTGTTCTACAATGAAACACTTCCTGTCATCAAACATTTTGAAAGTTTAGGAAAAGTAATTACTGTGAATGCTGATGCAAGTATTGAGGAAGTACAAGCAGAAATGAAAAGTAAATTAGGGCTTTAATCTTTAGTATTACTCTATGGTAAAAGAACTCAAGAGAATAAAAATTGATAAGATAGGATATGGATGAATTGGACTAGCGAGAATGAGTGATGGAAAAAGAATATTGATCAAATGAGGTGCTTTGCCTGGAAGTATTGTAGATCTTAGGATTGTAAAACAGAAAAAAGATTTTGTCGAAGCACATATTACTTGTATCCAATCACTGGATAAAACTATCGTGGACTGAGAAGTTTTTTGTCCTCACTTTTTCTCGTTGCTTTCGTCAAATGATGATAATGTAGAACCACAAAATATTGGATGTGGATGATGTAAATGGCAGATGCTCAGCTACAAAAATCAGCTAAAACTGAAGGAAGATATCGTGAATGATGCATTTACCAAGATCAAAAAAAAATTGCCAGAAATCCAAATATTGTCGATTATTTGATCTCCTGAAGAAAAAAAATATAGGAATAAAATCGAGTTTAGCTTTGGGAAATATATAACAACATTGAAAGATGGAAAGATGGAGAATGGAAAAAAAGAACTCAGTGTCCTTTCTGATCGAAGTTGTGGATTTCATAAACAGGGAGAATTTAGCAAAATCATAAATATCCAGAATTGCGCACTTATTTCCGATAAAGCAAATAAAATTTTTCATTATATCAAAACCCTCTGCAGTGCCTCATGACTCCCCGTTCATGACCAAATGACGCATAAATGATTTTTTAGGCATCTCGTTATAAGAGAAGCAACAAATACTGACCAATTTCTTGTCAACCTTTCTGTCGCGGATAATTGCTTACAAGATGGTATGCAAACACAACGAGATAGTTTATTGGCTACCTTGTGTGCGGATACCTTTTTGAAAGAACATATAACTAGCTTTGTGGTTACGTCTAACAATGGGTTGGCAGATACGATAAAATCGAACGAAACTACAACCAAAACAATTCGATGAGACGGATACATCTACGAAAAACTTATCTTTAAAAACACAAGCGAAACCACAGGTACTACCGACAGCAAAATCCACCAAAACAATTCTAAAACTTCAACTGAAATATCATTTAGGGTGTCTCCGTTTTCTTTTTTCCAGACGAATACGCTCTGAGCACAACAGCTTTTTGGACAAGCCATGAAAATGGTCGGAAATATACAATGAACCGTTCTTGATCTTTACTGTGGAACAGGAAGTATTTGAATAAGTTTTTTGAAATCTGGACTAGGTAACAAACTCGTAGGGATAGAAATCGTCGAAGAGGCGATTAGTGATGCACGACAAAACGCTAAAATCAATGGTTTGGAAAAAAACGTTACCTTTTTGGCTAATCCTGCAGAAAAAGCATTTACTACCACCCCAGAAATTAAAGATACATTGGAAAATCTTGGACTCGTCATTATCGATCCGCCTAGAGATGGTCTCCACAAAAACGTCGTCCAAATGATCTGCGATTTGAAAAAAGCATCAGATTTTAAATTGGTATATATTTCTTGTAATCCCGTCACTATGGTCAGAGATATTGAACTGTTGATTGCAGGAGGATTTGGTATCAAGGAAATCCAACCGGTTGATATGTTTCCTCAGACGCATCATATAGAATGTATTTGAGTCTTGACTTAATATAAATAATGGTTATATTAACGGTATATGTTTTTTACTTACCGTTTTTTTATGAAAAATAATAAAGATAAAAGCAGAATAAACAATTATATTGTTACAGAAATTTTAGCAAAAGAGAAAGAACAAGAAATACAAAAATTTACTGAATATGTTTTCGGTATTTTAAATAGATACGCTACTATTACCAATCAGCTAGACCCTTTTTATAAAAAAATGAGTAAAATTCTCCTTGCGATGGACGATCTTTACCTTCGCACGTATACTAATTTTTGACGTATAACATCAGGAGTCAAAGCAGGAAAACTATTCCAAAAAGATGTTCAACAAGAAAAAAACGAACTAGCTACTACCTTGATAGAATTTGAAGCACAATATAGAGAGAACAAAGAACAACTTAACGCACTTATTCGCGTACTAAAAGATGTACGTAAAGATAATGTACAAGAATTTATCGAAAAAAACGATGAAGTCGCCTATCTTTTTCAAACAATATATGCTGACATAGAATGATTTTATGCTAAGTATGATCAGCTTTTGAGGATAGCTAAGCGAAAATAATATGTTGATATATATTGCTAAAATGATATTCTTTTTTGGAAAGTTGTTTACTTTTATATTTTCGTCATGCATATTCAAAAAAATATTTCATTGAAACCATACAACACGTTTGCCGTCGATGTGCAGGCAGATTTTTTTTGTGAAATACACAATGAAAAAGAAATATTTGAGCTGATTTCAACCGAGGTGTTTGCTACACAACCTCATCTTATTCTTGGTGGTGGTGCGAATATTCTCTTCACGAAAGATTATCATGGATTGGTAGTGAAAGTCTCATTACTAGGAAAAGAAATAGTGAAAGAAGAAAATAATGATGTCTATGTGAAAGTCGGTGCCTGAGAAAATCGACATGAAATAATGATGTGGAGTCTGGATCAATGATATGTTTGAGGAGAAAATATGGTAAGTATCCCTGGAAATGTAGGTTCTGCTCCCGTAGGAAATATCGGCGCGTATGGAAAAGAAGCTAAAGATATAATCTTTGAAGTCGAGTGAATAGATAATGAAACCCAAGAAAAAAAAGTACGAAAAAATAGTGAATGTGCGTTTGGATATCGCGAAAGCATATTTAAACATGAGCTGAAAGATAAGATTATCATCACTGCCGTGACGTTTATGTTTACTCAACAATCAAGCAATTATGTACCGAATAGCCAATATACCGATATCCAAAAAGCTATTATAGAAAAAGGAAGAGATCAAGCGAAAATTACGGCCCAAGAACTAGCAGATATTATTATAGAAATTAGAGAAGGAAAGTTGCCTGATCGAAAAAAAATCGGAACAGCCGGAAGTTTTTTCAAAAATCCTATCGTGACGAAAGATCAGTTTGAAAAATTATTGGTGAAATATCCAGAACTAAAAGGGAATGAAGTGCATGGTGCTGAATTTTGAATTTTGAATTCTGCATTCAAATTGTCTGCTGGTCAACTTATTGACCTTGCTGGATGTAAGGGCAAAACTGAATGACCTGTTGGTACCTATAATAATCATGCGCTCATCATCGTCAACAATGGTGGTGCTAGCGGCGCAGAAATACGAGCATTCGCGCAATCTATACAAAAAAAAGTCCTAGAGATGTTTGATGTATCACTAGAACCTGAGGTGAATATTTTATAGAAACAATTTAGACATAAGTATTAAGTGAGAAGTGAGTATTGAGTATTAAGTATTGAGTATTAAGTATTGAGTATTGAGTATTAAGTATTAAGTATTAAGTATTAAGTATTAAGTATTAAGTATTAAGTATT
>CAZKEK010000029.1:0-9525 GCA_964551805.1 uncultured Candidatus Peribacteria bacterium | reverse complement strand
ATTGTCCATAAGACTAATATTTCTATCAATACCTAGGTTAAATACCGTTTCTACTCTACCATATTTATCAGGAGTAGCATCAGTAAGATAATTTGCAAAATTATCATTGAAAGATGGCGCAGCAGCATGACTCACTCCCCCACCAATAATCAATAACGTAAGCACCAACAACGCTTTTTTGATAGTATTCATGTTTTATAAATTTTAAATTCTAAATTTTAAGCACGCCCCTTTACGTCATTCCGGCGACCCGGATTGCAGCCGGAATCTATACAATGCAAACCTGTTTACTAAACAACCAATTGGATTCCCGATCGGAGTAGAGAATGACGTACAGTTGTTTTCTAACTTCTAAATTTATTTGTTTCTAAATTTATTATTTGTTTCTTAATACTTAATACTCAATACTTAATACTTAATACTTAATACTCAATACTCAATACTCAATACTTAATACTCAATACTCAATACCTATAGTTCACTTTTCACTGTTCACTATTTAATACCCCGTGTCTCCTCCATATCCACCAAAAATAGAATTAATCAACGCTACTGCCAATTTGACAATAAAATAAAATCACGTCAAAATAATAACTCCAATAGCAATATTGATAATATTTTTTTTAATCTTTGCTGTTTCTCATTCCTTATGAATAGCATTGGTTACCATGAGCAACCCATTATAGATAAGCAAAATAACTGCCAAAGAAAGCCCAATATAGACCATCCACTGAAGATAGGTATTGATATTATTTCTCAACCAATCCAAGGTGTTGGCTATTTTATATTGACTAGCATACGCACCTTGTTTATCTGTGGCACCATCAAGTGCAGTTTGTTGTATTTTATAATCATCATTTGCATCAGAAACAACAGTATCCAAAATTTGGATAGGATTTGCACCATATTTTCATCGACTATCATTTTGAGCAAACGTAAACATACTGCTAAAACCAGCCAACAACAAAGCAAAAACTATTATTATTTTTTTACTCATACCATAAGATACAAAATAAAGTAGAAAGATTTTTATCAGTTCGTTATCAAGTATACACAAATATATTTCTTTTTCAAATTTTAATGAAGTTTCTTAGCATGAGTATTGAATATTGCTATGATATCTTTTTGTATATCTTCTTTTTGCAAGGAAACTTCATGAGAAGAAGCAAGCAAAGACTGAACTATTTCAGATCTTTTATCTGAAGGAATAGTGTTGATTTTATTGTCTAATTCTAAATTAGAACATTCTTGTATTTTTTGCATTTCAGATTTATGGATTTTTTCATAACAGAATTGATCAATAGTACGATCAAGAATAGTGTTATAATAATCTACAATCAATTGTGCATTTTTTGGCAAAACAATAGATTCATACGATATATCTTGAGATACTTCATCGAGATTGTTTTTTTTTCTCTCTTCATTAATTTTTTCTCTATTACTATTAAACTGTTCTCTTGTTTTACGTTGTTGTGAAGGAGAAAGACTTTGGAGAGAAGCAACTTTTTTGGCATGTAATTCTTTGATATACGCAACATCTTCTTGAGAAAAAACAGGATCGGCAATATCATAAAGCAACGAAAGTTTTTTGGGCATAGGAAACTCATTATACTGATGACCAGCATCACTACCAAGAGCAAAGGGACTAGGTTGAGTATATTGCTCCTGATTTGGATATGCACCAGACAAAAGTTTTCAAAATGCTATTGGCATAATAATAACGTAGCAAATAAATATTTTTATATCATAGTAATGATGCCCAAGAAAAAAAGCAAACCATTTTTTTTATTTTTTTATTAGAGAATATACCGAAAAAAGTTGTAAGGTAAAGAGTCCAAGAAGAGCAAAAACGAGAAGATACATCAGATAATCATTGAGTTCCCGATATATATTTTTTATAGTTTCTTGTTGTTGGGAAATAATGTTTTGAGAAAGTTGAGTAAAAAAATCTTGAAATGAAACATCCCCCAAAATTCTATAAAATTTTCCTCCCGTATCATCAGCTAATTTTTGGAGCAAAGGAAGATGTATAGTAGTAAGTACATCAGTATTCCAACTATCACGACCAATCAAATAATTTTCTTGCCCTACCCCCAAAACAAACACAGGCACGTGAATTTTTTTATAATAAGAAACAACTTGCAGCGGATCAAATCATACGTTAGAATCACCATCCGTGATAAGTACGACAATTCATGGTTTATATGCTTCTTTGTCGACAAAATGACCTAAATTTTCTACTCACAAAAGCAAAGCGTCCCCAATAGCCGTTCACAAAAAATCTTTTACCGGAGGAAAATCGCCAAGATTCATTTTGGTCAGTTTAGAAATAATCGCAGAGGAAACTGAGGAAAAAGGAAGAGTAACAACAGATTTTCCAGAAAAAGTAATCAGGGAAATAGGATATCCATCAAGCTGATGAATAAGCGAAATTAATGATGATTTGGCTGCAAAAAACCTACTTGGGAGAATATCATTGGCTGTCATAGACAGAGAAACATCGAGTATTAATTGTATAGGAATATTTTTTTGAACAACAACATGTTTATCAGAAACAAAAGAAAGACGCAACGGAATAAGAAAAACACACAACAATGCGATACTCGTCAAAAAAAGAGCAAGCAACCAGATTTTTTTTTGGACATAGCACAAAGGAACAAGAAATTTTGGCATCAAATTATAAAAAAAAAGTACGCCACAACATACGACAAGCCCCAAAGATATTCGTAATCCAGGAAAGAAAAAAGACATACAACAGACGAGGAAAGGCTAAATCAATCAGTTTTTTTCTATATCACGCAATGGTTTTTTATCAAAAGTATTTGCCTTGGTTTCAATAATTTGTTTCTCTTCTTGAATATTTGATTCTTTGATGATAACATCCAAAGGGTTGTGTTTTTCGTAGTTCACTTGAAATTTTTTTTTGGAATCGAAAAAGTTATTTCTGATAAGCTTGGAAACATATGCCAAAAGTCACAATTCCGACATATTAAAAAATGCAATAATAATAGTAATAATCAAAACAATAATAGCTACCAAAATCCCAAAAAACTTTGATCCTGAGTTGGTAAACATATTAAACGCTGCCAACGCGAGCGACACACCAACAGCGAGAACAAACATTTGGACGATAGAAATACTCAATGGACCAATACTAAAAGTCAATCCAGCAAGCAATCCTCTTTTGATATTTTTTGGATACACAACTTTCATAGAAGTAATAAACAAAGATAAAGTATCTTTACTATATAGAAATCAATCTCATTGTCAAAAAAAAATCCCACTAAAAAATAGTGAGATTTATAAGTACTTTTTTGTAATAAACAATTACGGAATAATAATTTTTTCTTCAATCAGCATATCATAGATATTATTTTCTGAAATTTCCTTCAGAAGCGATACACGAGTGAGTACCCACAAAAGATGAAGATCCTCCGTATGTACAAGAGCAATAAACATTGCTCCTTTACCACGAAATGGAAATGTTTTTCCATCATGAAAGTTTTCAAAGAAATTTGCTCCATGTAAAGCATTAGAAATACTTTCAAGCTTTGTTGAGGATTTAATCAAAAGATTTTGTTTACGAAAAGACAATACACTAGACGATAGTTTTAAATTAAGATTAGGTGTAGGTAAAACCATCGATAATTGTGAAGTAAAGTTATCAACATACTTTTGTATAATTGACCGCTGAGCTTCAGGCAAATCTCTTAAAGAATAAAAACAAAAATTTGGAGATTCACCTCGAGAAAAAATAGCATAACTTGTTTTCATATTTTATTGTTTTTGTTGTTTGTTTTTCAAATGCCTGGATAATATCAGACAGAATAATCCACCAATAACGAATAGATTGAGGTTCATAGATTTTTCCAGCATCGTTTATTTTCAAAACTCCAAAAAACTTTGGAGTTCTCCCACGAAATGGAAATGTTCTTCCATCATGAAAAACCTCAAAAAAATTATCAGATAAAACTAAATCACCACCAGAACAAAGATGATTTTCAATCATTGTTCTTTCCTCTTGAGGAAAATCTTCCAAAAGGAGAAAATAAAAATCAAATGGGTTTTTTCTTGTAAAAATCCCATAAACAATTTTGTTTGTTTTCATATTTTATTTTTTTTGTTGTTTTTATATTTTTCACAAATAATATAGCTATTTCAGAATAGTTTACAAGTTATTGTTTTGTGAGATAATATCTACTATTTCATAATTTTCTCTTTTTTGTAGAGAATATGAAGCTAAAGCGTTGTAAAAAATAAGAAAATCTATACATACGTACGTAGTAAAATTTATTACATTATCTCTGATATGGAAAATCTCGTTATTATATGATCAGGTCCTGCTGGACATACAGCAGCAATTTATGCAGCTAGAGCAAATCTCAACCCGATTATGTTCGAATGATTTATGGCAGGAGGAATTGCCGCCGGTGGACAATTGACGACAACAAGTATCATAGAAAACTTTCCTGGATTTCCTACAGGAATCGATGGAACAGAACTCATGATGAATATGAGACAACAAGCCATAAATATGGGTACTAGAATAGAAACAAAAACTATAGACAAGGTAGATTTTAGCAGCCAACCACTCAAAATATTTAGCGGAAATGAAGTTGTTGAAGCAAAATCAGTTATCATAGCTACATGAGCAATAGCAAAACGTTTAGGTATTCCAGGAGAAAAAGAATATCGACAAAAAGGTATTTCTGCTTGCGCAATTTGTGATGGTGGATTGCCCATATTTAGGAACAAAACAATAGTAGTTATTTGATGAGGTGATGTCGCCATGGAAGAAGCGCAACACATGACGCATTTTGCATCCAAAGTCATTGTTCTCGTGAGAAGAGACGAACTGAGAGCATCAGAAGTCATGCAAGCAAGAGCAAAAACCAACGAAAAAATTGAATTTATGCGATATACAGAAGCAGTAGAAGCACTAGGAGATGGAAAAATACTTACCGGACTCAAAGTCATCAACAATCAAACACAAGAAGAAAAAAAAATAGAATGTTCCGGACTTTTCTACGCGATTGGACACACCCCAAACACAGAATTCCTCGGATGAGCTATTCAACTCGACCAAGAAGGATATATTATAGCAAACAACACTATCACAAACATTCCAGGAGTATTCGCAGCTGGAGATGTAGCCGACAAAAAATATAGACAAGCAATTACATCAGCAGGTAGTGGATGTATGGCAGCATTAGAAGCAGAAAAACATATTCAGAACAGCAATAATTAGCAATATCAAATTCATTAAGTATTCATTTTTAATTATTAATTATAATCACCATGTGAGCACTTCATATTTCTTCTGTGGAAGAATTCAAAAAAGAAATTTTAGAATACAAAGGAGTATCTGTTATCGATTTTCGAGCAGAACGATGCGGACCTTGTAGAATGCTTGGACCTATCATCGAACAACTAGCAGACCAATATCCAGAAGTAAAAGTAGCAAAAATCAATGTAGATGAGCAACAACAATTAGCAGCTAGCTTTGAAGTATCTTCTATCCCTGTAGTTTTTTTCATCAAAGATGGGCAAGTTGTTGATAAAGTTGTAGGAGCAAATCCACCAACCGTATACCAAGAAAGAATAGCTGAACATTCAGCTCCAGCAAAAGCTGCTGCATAAATATAAACCACAAAAGGAGAGCAATTCTCCTTTTTTTTATAGTAAAAATTAGTAACATAGCTGAAGTAAAAATAAATTTTATGTCTTGCTAGGTATTTCCAATAAATTTTTATTCACTTACGTCATTCTATGAAAAACATAGAAACAGAAATTAGAAGTTTCATAAGCAAAGAACAATATGAAGACTTATTAGATTTTTTTTCAAAAAACGCTGTTTTTGCTAAAGAAGATTATCAAGAATCTTTGTATTTTGATTGTGAACAAGATCTAAGAATACAAAAAAACAATTTTTTTTCCAAAATTTGGATGAAAAAAGGAAATATACATGATGACCATAGAGAAGAAATCGAAATTAAATGCGACAAAGATGATTTTGAAAAATTAGAAACAGTTTTCACTTCAATTTGATTAAAATAAGAGATAAAGTGGATAAGAAAAAGATTAGAATTTTTACGATGAGATATAACCGTCTGCTTAGACTTTACAAAAGGATATGGATATATTATCGAATTAGAAAAAATGACAACAGAAACAGACAAAGAAAAAGAATTTGAAATATTGAAACAAAAGCTCATGGAATTACATATTGATATAACGACAAAAGAAGAACGAAATCAAAAATTTCTCTATTACAAAGAACATTGGAAAACACTTATTGAAGAGTAATCAAAAAAACTGAGCAATTGCTCAGTTTTTTTTACCATATAAATAAAATATTCCTCAATCTCTCAATCTCTCAATCTCTCAATTTAATCTATTATCTCCCCTTCAGCTCACACACCCAAACCAGCAGCATTTCCTTCTTCTACATCTATATGCATATCAAGAGCGGAAGTTTCTGTAACTCTTACAATAGTAGCCCCAAATAGTGTTGCTCTCATTCCTCAAACAGCTACAGAGATAACTTGTCCATCTTCTATACCAAGACGTTGTGCGTCGGCAGGCGTTGCATGGAGATGTCTTTGAGCGACAATAAGCCCTTGAGTCAATTGTACAGAACCCTTTGGTCCAATAAGTTCTATTGCTCCGCTACCAGCAAGATCTCATGAAAGTCTAATAGGCGCTTGCGTACCTAATTTAAAATTGTCTGCTTGCAAAATTTCTACTTGTGTTTCTTTTCTATAAGGACCAAGAATCCTTACCCCATCAATTTGTCCCTTTGGTCATTTGAGAGAAATGGTTTCTGCACAAGCAAATTGCCCTGGTTGAGAAAGTTCTTTTATTTTTTGACATTGATAGTCAGGTCCAAATAATGTCGAAGCATCAGTAGAAGAAAGATGAACGTGTCTATTGGAGATTCAGATAGGAATTTTTTTCATAAGAGAAAAATAAAAAATAAAATAAAACTAATGCTTTCTTATATAAAGAAATCGATAAAGCATACCAACAAAAACTGCTCATCATACAAAATTTCCAAGTGTTACGGGCAATAAATTTTTGATAACAATAGTATAGAGATTTATAGAAGCAGCATCTCAAGGAACGGTAATCAATCCAGCAAGTTTAGCTACATAAATAAATGGTAAATAAAACATATTTGCTACGGAATGTTCAAAGCCACAAGCTACAAAAGCGGTTACCGGGAATAGAATTCCAAGAATTTTGTCTGCTGTAGATCTTCAGCTATAAGCAAGCCACACTCACAAGCATACCAAAATATTACACAATATACCCAAAGAAAATGCTTGAAAAAATCCATATTGCAACTTATGTACGCCAATATTTATCAAAGTCTGACCAACAAGTCCATGAGACAAAAGATGCCATTGAGCGACATATAACAAACCCACAATAAGCAATGCTCAGACAAAATTAGAAAAATAAACAACAATAAGGTTTTTTACAAAAGCCCAAAGTGATATTTTTTTCTTGAACCATGCAACAATAAGCAACGCATTACCGGTAAACAATTCAGCTCCAGCAACCATCACCAAGATCAAACCCAAAGAAAAGCTCAATCAAGCGACTAGTTTCATAAGTCCAAAAGGTGAGTTTTGCAATCATGCTATACTAGTGACCGAAAACATAGCTCACAAAGCAATATACATTCATCATAATATTCAGGAAACAAAGGTATGAGAAAATGGAGCATGTGCTTTTTTTTCACCTATTTCCAAAGCTTTTGCAGTAATTTCTGCTGGAGATAAAAGATCCATTGGTATATTATATAAAATAAAAACTATCTACTCAACACCATAGGAAAATATTGAGAAAATACAGATTCTACCGACAAGAGATCATCTTTATTTGGGGAAGATACATGATCCAGCTGGTATTCCCATCACAAAGATTTTCGCTTATATACTCACAAAGCATGATAAGGCAATATTTCTATTCTTTCAATACAGGTATGATTTCAAAATGTCCTTCCTAACTCATGAATATGCTCTATCTGATCAGTATAATTGGGAACATATACATATCTAATCCAAGTAGGTTTACTTATACTTTCTAAATGATCCAAGAATGCATGCACACGTTCATTGGATTGTCAGGTAATCTTTTGATGCCAAAAGGCGTCCATATGTTTGAGATCCAACAGCACAAGATCAACATATTCAAGCAAATGTTCCACATCTTCATTTCGGACAAATCCATTGGTATCTACAGCAACATGGATCCCAGCTTCTTTAAGTTTTCTACACAAAGGAAGCAAAGCTGCTGCTTGCAAAAGCGGTTCACCTCAAGATACCGTGAATCCTCAGGTATCAGCAAAATATGGTTTCATCTTGAGTACTTTTGCAAAAATATCATCTATAGATACATTAACTCATCAATCTAAAGCAATAGTATCAGGATTGTGACAATAAAGACATGTAAAAATGCATCATTGCAAAAAAAGTACAAACCTAATTCCAGGTCATTCATGCGTTCAAAAAGATTCTATAGAATGTACACGCAACATACTCCTTCCCTACAAAAATTAAATAACTATAATTTTTCACTTTTCATTGTTAGTTTCTCACTAATCTTCCTACATCTTTTCATGAAATGTTCTTTCTATAACTTCACGTTGATGTGCTTTGGAAAGTTTTGAAAAATTTACCGCATATCCAGAAACCCTAATAGTAAGTTGTGGATAATTTTCAGGATGTTCGTATGCATCAAGTAACGTTTCTCTATTAAGTACATTTACATTGAGATGATGTGCAGATTGAGAAAAATACCCAGAAATCATAGTAGTCAGATTTTGTATTTGTTCTTCTCTATTCATTCCAAGCGTCAAAGGAACAATAGAAAACGTATTTGAAATACCATCTTGAGCATCAGCATAATCCAATTTACTTACTGATTGTAATGATGCTATAGCACCGTGAGAATCACGACCATGCATAGGATTTGCACCAGGAGCAAAAGGCATTCCTTCTTTTCTTCCATCAGGTGTCGCTCAAGTATTGGTACCATACATTACATTTGAAGTGATAGTCAACACGGACATAGTAGGATTAGCGTGTTTGTAAGGGGTATGTTTTTGAAGTTCAGCATTAAAATAATTTACAATATCTTTGGCTATGAGATCTACGCTATCATCATCATTTCCATACGTAGGAAATTCACCTTCTATAGAAAAGTCTACCGTCATACCTTGATCATTTCTTATAGGAGTAACTTTTGCATATTTGATAGCAGACAAAGAGTCAGCAATAATAGACAATCATGCAATACCATACGCAATATCTATACCGTGATGCGTGTCCACAAAAGCCATTTGAGCTCTTTCATAATAATATTTATCATGCATATAATGGATAAAAAACATTGCTTTTGCATATACTCTTGCGACTTCAGCCATAGCAACTTTAAAATTTGCTAAAACCTCTTCATAATCTAACGTTCCATCAGAAAGCGGAGAAATAGCAAGAAGTTGTTCTGCTGAGTGTTCTT